>NZ_JAAGPK010000256.1:0-7504 GCF_017104685.1 Burkholderia sp. Tr-20355
GGCCGCGCCGCGCGCACGCGGCCCGTCGCCGCGGAGGCCGTCGTGAACGCGACCCGCTCGCGCCTGCCGGCGCTGGCCGCCGCGATCGCGCTGCTCGCCGGCTGCGAACGCTCGACGGGTAGCGGCACGACCTACCAGGGTTATGTCGAAGGCGAATTCGTGTACCTGTCGTCGTCGCAGTCGGGCACGCTCACGCAACTGGCGGTCGAGCGGGGTCAGGCCGTCGCCGCCGGCACGCCGGCGTTCTCGCTCGAAGCCGTCAGCGAAACGGCCGCGCTGCGCCAGGCGCAGCATCAGCTCGAGGCCGCACGCGCGCAGCTGGCCGACCTGCAGACCGGCAAGCGTCCGCCGGAAATCGCCGTCACGCAGGCGCAGCTCGCGCAGGCCAGCGCACAAGCTGCGCGGGCCGCCGCGCAACTCGCGCGCGACGAACGCCAGTACGCGGCCGGCGGCCTGTCGAAGCAGCAACTCGACGATTCGCGCACGGCCGCGCAGACGACGGCCGCGCAGATGCGCGAGCTGCAAAAGCAGGTCGACGTCGCGCGCCTGCCGGGCCGCGCGCAACAGGTCGCCGCGCAAGCCGCACAGGTCGACGCCGCGCAGGCGGCCGTGGCCGAAGCGCAATGGAAGCTCGACCAGAAGCGCGTTGCCGCGCCGGGCGCCGGACGCGTGTACGACACGCTGTACCGCGTCGGCGAATGGGTGCAGGCCGGCAACCCGGTCGTGCAGATGTTGCCGCCGCAGAACCTGAAGGTGCGCTTCTTCGTGCCGGAAGCGGCCATCGCCTCGCTCGCGCCGGGGCACACGGTCGCGATCCATTGCGACGGCTGCGCGGCCGACGTACCCGCGCGCATCACCTATGTGTCGAGCGAGGCCGAATACACGCCGCCCGTGATCTACAGCAACGAGAGCCGCACCAAGCTCGTGTTCATGATCGAGGCGCGCCCCGCCGCGGCCGATGCGCCGAAGCTGCATCCGGGCCAGCCCGTCGCCGTGAGCGTGCGATGAACGCGCCGCCCGCCCCGTACGCGATCGACGTCGACCGGTTGAACAAGCGGTTCGGCGACAAGCACGTCGTGAAGGACGTGTCGCTGCGCGTCGCGCGCGGCGAGATCTTCGGTTTTCTCGGACCGAACGGCAGCGGCAAGACGACGTCGATCCGGATGATGTGCGGATTGCTCACGCCGGATGCGGGCAGCGGAACCTGCCTCGGCTACGACATCGTGCGCGACAGCGCGCAGATCAAGCGGCGCGTCGGCTACATGACGCAGCGCTTCTCGTACTGGGAAGACCTGTCGATCCGCGAGAACCTCGACTTCGTCGCTCGCGTGTACGGGATGCGCGACCGCAAGGCGGCCGTCGCGCGCGCGCTCGATGGGCTCGGCCTCGCGAGCCGCGCCGATCAGCTCACGGGCGCGCTGTCGGGCGGCTGGAAGCAGCGCCTCGCGCTGGCCGCGTGCATGCTGCACGAGCCCGAGCTGCTGCTGCTCGACGAGCCGACCGCCGGCGTCGACCCGGCCGCGCGCCGCGATTTCTGGGAGGAGCTGCACCGGCTCGCCGCGCGCGGGATCTCGGTGCTCGTCAGCACGCACTACATGGACGAGGCCGAGCGCTGCCACAAGCTCGCGTACATCGCGTACGGCGAACTGCTCGCGCAAGGCACGTCGGCCGAGATCGTCGCATCGCAAGGGCTTGCGACCCGCGCGATCGCCGGCGAGCACCTGACCGAATTGTCCGCGCGGCTGCGCACGATGCCGGGCGTCGACCAGACGGTCGTGTTCGGCTCGGCGCTGCACGTGAGCGGCCGCGACCGCGCGCGGCTCGACGCGACGCTCGAACAGGTCGCCCGCGATACGCCGCTGCAGGTCGTGCCGATCGACACCGGGCTCGAGGACGTGTTCATCTACATGATGGGCCGCGCGTCCGCGCCGCCCGGCCGGGTGTCGCCATGAACGCGTGGGCGGGCCTGCGCGGATCGTTCTCGGTCGCGCGCTGGTGGAGCATCGTGCTGAAGGAGTTCCTGCAGCTGCGCCGCGATCGCGTGACCTTCGCGATGATCGTCGGCGTGCCGATCATCCAGCTCGCGCTGTTCGGCTTCGCGATCAACACCGATCCGAAGCACCTGCCGACCGCCGTGATCGTCGCCGACGGCAGCCCGTTCGCGCGCAGCTTCATCGCCGCGATGCGCAATTCCGCGTACTTCGACATCGTCGACACCTTGCCCGACGAGGCGGCCGGCCGCCGTGCGCTCGCACGCGGCGACGTGCAGTTCGTGCTGAGCGTGCCGGCCGATTTCTCGCGGCGGCTGCTGCGCGGCGAGCACCCGGCGCTGTTGGTCGAGGCGGACGCGACCGACCCCGTCGCCACGGCGTCGGCGATCGGCGCGCTGCCGGGCCTCGTGCAACCGGTCGCCAACAAGGACCTGACGGGGCCGCTCGCGCACCTGAACGGCCGCCCGGCCGCGTTCGACGTCGTGCTGCACCGGCTGTACAACCCGGAAGGCATCACGCAGTACAACGTCGTGCCGGGCCTGATGGGCGTGATCCTGACGATGACGATGGTGATGATGACGGGTCTCGCGATCACGCGCGAACGCGAGCGCGGCACGATGGAGAACCTGCTCGCGACGCCCGTGCGGCCGCTCGAGGTGATGACGGGCAAGATCGTCCCGTACGTGCTGATCGGGCTGATCCAGGTGTCGATCATCGTCGCCGCGTCGCGCTTCGTGTTCGACGTGCCGTTCGTCGGCGGCGTGTTCGCGCTGTACCTGTCGGCACTGCTGTTCATCGCCGCGAACCTGACGGTCGGCATCACGCTGTCGTCGCTCGCGCAGAACCAGTTGCAGGCGATGCAGCTCGCGGTGTTCTACTTCCTGCCGAACATCCTGCTGTCGGGTTTCATGTTCCCGTTCGCCGGCATGCCGAAGTGGGCGCAGGTCATCGGCAACCTGCTGCCGCTCACCTACTTCAACCGCCTCGTGCGCGGCATCCTGCTGAAAGGCAACGGCTGGGCCGACCTGTGGCCGTCCGTGTGGCCGGTCGCGCTGTTCACCGTCGTCGTGATGGGCGTCGCGCTGCGCTTCTACCGGCGCACGCTCGATTAGGCGGCATGCGATGACACCGGCCCCGCATCGCCCCTTCCGCACTGCCGCCGGCTGCGCATTGGCCGCCGCGGCGCTGCTCGTCGCCGGATGCGCGGTCGGGCCGGACTTCCGCCCGCCCGCCGCACCGGCCGCGCGGCAGTACACGCGCGGCGAGCTGCCCGCGACGACGGCCGCCGCCAGCGGCCCGGCCGGCGACGCGCAGATTTTCTCGTCGGCCGACCACACGCCGCGGCGCTGGTGGACACGGTTCGGCTCCGAACCGTTGAACCGGCTCGTCGACACCGCGTGGCAAAACAGTCCGACGCTCGCCGAAGCCCGCGCGCGGCTCGACGAAGCGCGGCAGAATCATGCGGCCGAAGCCGGCGCGACGATGCTGCCGCGTGTCGACGCGAACCTGTCCGCCACGCGCGAGCAAGTCGATACCACCGCGTTCGGGCTGCCGGCCAACGTGCCGAACCCCGGGCCGTTTACGCTGTACGAAGCGTCGGTCAGCGTGTCGTACGTGCTCGATGTGTTCGGCGGCAACCGGCGCGCGCTCGAAGCACTGCGTGCGCAGGTCGACTATCAGGCCTACACGCTCGACGCCGCACGGCTGACGCTTGCGGGCAACGTCGTCGCCACCGCGATCCTGCGCGCCTCGCTCGCGCAACAGGTCGCGCTCACGCGGCAGCTCGTCGACGCGCAGGCGCGGCAGTTGCGCATCGTCGAAGCGCGTTATGCGGCAGGCGGCGTGTCGCAAGCCGACGTGCACGCGCAACGCGCGCTGCTCGCGCAGACGCAGGCGTCGCTGCCGCCGCTCGCGGCCCGCCTCGGGCAGGCCGGCCACCGGCTCGCGATCCTGCTCGGCGCGGCGCCATCGGATGCCGTGCTGCCCGAACTCGCGCTCGATGCGCTGGCGCTGCCGCGCGCGCTGCCCGTCGCGCTGCCGTCGACGCTCGCCCGCGAACGGCCCGACATCCGCGCGGCGGAAGCCGTGCTGCATCAGGCGAGCGCGAACGTCGGCGTGGCCACCGCGAACCTGTATCCGCGTTTCTCGATTTCGGCGGGAATCGGTTCGGAGCGCACGCGCATCGCGGATATCGTCGGCGGGCTCAATGTATGGAATGTCGGCCTCGGTCTCACGCAGCCGCTTTTCCACGGCGGCGAACTGCGCGCGAGAAAGCGCGCGGCGGAGGCGGCCTACGACGCGGCATTCGCGAGTTATCGGGAAACCGTATTGCTGGCGCTTCAACAGGTGGCCGACGCGATGCGCGCGGTCGAACACGATGCGGCCGCCTTGCAGGCGCGGGACACGGCCGCACGGGAAGCGGCCGCCACCCATGCGATTGCCGGCGACCGCTACATGGCGGGCGGGATCGGCACGTTCGAGCTGCTCGATGCACAGCGGCAAGCGCTGCAGACGGCGCTCGACCGCACGCGCGCGCAGGCCGACCGGCTGGCCGATACGGCGGCGCTGTTCCAGGCGCTGGCGGGGAACTGGACGGACGAGACGGTGAAATGAACGAGACGGCAGCACCCATGAAAAAACCGGCCCGAAGGCCGGTTTTTTCATACCGCATGCCGCAAGCGGCGCTCGCGCGCCGCGCGACATCAGAAGCGGTGGATCAGGCCGACGCCGACGCCGATCTGGTTCTGCTTCGAACCTGCGCCCACGCCGTCGCCGATCGACGTCGTGGCCACCTGGACGCCGCCAGTCTTGCTCAGCGTGTTGCCGCTGGCGTGCTGGTAAGCCTCGACCGCGTACAGGCCCGTGCGCTTCGACAGGCTGTAGTACTGCGACAGCGTGACCTGGTGGTACTTGGCCGAGCTCGTGATGCCGTTCGACTGCGTTGCCGCCGTGTACGAGTAGCCCGCCGCGAAGTCCCACTGAGCCGCTGCCTTCCAGTGCAGCACGGCGCCAGCCGTGTTGAAGATCGCCGTGTTGCGGAACGACGAACCGACGCCCGGCGTGTACTGGACGTTCGAGTACGACGCCGAAATGTCCCATGCCGGCGTGAACTGGTAGCCCGCCGTCACGGCGACACGTTGCTGCGATTGCGCGGTCGCGTAGCCGTTGTTGATCGACGAGACTGCCGGCTGGTTGCCGTCGCCCGTTGCCGTCAGGCCGTTCTGGACCGTCGAGTTCGCGCCCCACGCGCCGCCACCCAGCGTCGCGTTGTTGACCTTCTGGTAGCCGACCGCGATGCCTGCCGGGCCGTTCAGGTACTGGATCGCCGCGCTCCACGTCGAGCCGCGGTTCGTCGCGCCTGCCACGCCGCCGAACGAGTACGAACCGCCGACCGTGAAGCCGTAGAACTTCGGCGACATGTAGACGAGCGAGTTGTTCGCGCGGTAGCTGGTATCCAGCGAATCGATATCGCCCGGGTGCGCGCCGTAATAGCCGGTCAGCCAGGTCGTCGGGCTGTACGGCGACAGCAGCGTGTAGTACGCGGTGTACTGGCGGCCGGCCGTCAGCGTACCGTACGTGGCGTTGGTCATCCCGACCCATGCCTGGCGCGTGAAGATGCCGTTGGTCCACTGCGACGAGCCGTTAGCCGTGTTGACGCCGGCTTCCAACTGGAAAATCGCCTTCGTGCCGCCGCCGAGATCTTCGCTGCCCTTCAGGCCGAAGCGGCTGCCTGCCCACACGCCGGTGGACATTTGCACCTTCGAGTGACCACCCGAGACCGCGCCGGTGCTCGACGAGTTGTTCTGCCAAGCGATACCGTTGTCGACGATACCGTACAGGGTCACGCTGCTCTGGGCGTGGGCGGCGGTAGCGGCTGCAAGGCCCACTGCCGTCATGGCGAAAGCGACGCGCTTTTTCATTGATTCTCCGTCCTCAAAGAATGATTTCTTTTCTGGTGTGGTTTTATGACTGACACATGTGCGAGTACATGCCGACGCGATTCTGACGGATTACCAATCGTTTCCCAACATGTGCAGTCGGTCATCGTATGATCGACGCAACGCGCGGGTTCACCAAGCGGTTACATAACACCTGAAAACGCTTACGCGGTGGGCCTTTCCGGCATTTCCCGGTGAAAACCCTAGCTTTACATTTTTACTGGTGCAACACGACCGTCCGATGTTGTCAGACGCCTTCGGCAAAAAATCATCTTACAAATGCGCGATCGCAGCTGACGCCGCGATTCACGCCGCCGCGCAGGATCGCTGACGTTCATGACACCCATGTTTCGCGAAACGAAATCATGAAAACGTTTCAGTTCGTGTGGGGAAAATCGGACAGGACGGGCCCGGCGAACGCGGGCCGAAGGGGATGCCGGCGCGCCGCGCCGGCGCGTGTCAGCGTGATGCCGGGCCGGCGAGCCGCGCGGCCACCGCGTCCGCCAGCGCGGTCGTGCGCGCCCGGATCGCCGCGTTCGAGCCGACCAGCGCGAGCGACGACGCCATGATCCGGTAGATGCGCTTTCTCGGCACCTTGGCCGGCTTCGCCGGATCGAGCCAGGCATCGTGGCCGGCCAGCAGCTCGAGCGTTTCGAGGCCGATCATGATCGGCCACAGGCACGCGAGCCGCAGCCGCACGAAACGGCGCGGGATCGCGAGTGTGTACCGGCACGCGTCGCGATACTGGTCGAGCGTCACGCGCAACAGGTCGACCAGCACGCCGCGCGCGCGCGCCGACGCGTCCGGTTGCATCAGGTCGGCCACGCTCAGCCCGTGCGCGCCCAGCACGTCGTCCGGCAGATAGCAGCGGCCGATGCGCAGGTCCTTCGCGCAGTCGCGCAGGATGTTGGTCATCTGCAGCGCCTTGCCGAACCGGATGCCCTTCCCGCGCATGTCCGGCAGGTCCCAGCCGCGCGCGGCGCGCGTGTGCGCGCCCGTCATGTCGGTCCAGAACTCGCCGACGCAGCCGGCGACGAGGTACGTGTAGCGGTCGAGCGCGTCGCGCGTCGGCAGCGACGCGACCTGCCCCGACTGCTCGTCGGGGAACGTGCGCAGGTCGAATTCCATCCCCGACGTGAGCGTCGCCACGACCTTGCGGATCGACGCGCGATCCGCATCCGGCTGCGCACGCAACAGCGCGAGCATCGGCGCCATCGAGCCGAGCAGCACATGCTCGTGCGAATCGGTCTGCATCCGCGTCACGTCCTCGAGCGCGCGCGACAGCGCCACGCCGTCGCCGAGGCGCTCGATCTCGTCGCGCAGGCCGGTCAGCAGCGCCGCACGGCGATCGGGCGCGACGAGCGCGGTGTCGGCGATCGTGTCGGCCGCGCGCGCGAGCAGGTACGCGAGGCCGACCGGGTCGCGCATGCCGTCGGGCAGCACGCGCAGCGTCAGGTAGAAGGAGCGGGAAACGTTCTTCAGCAGGTCGCCGAGCAGGAAGGCGGAATCGGTTCGAGTCGTCATGGGTCGGGGAAAATCGGCCGGCGCGGGCCCCGGACGCCCACGGGCGCCGGG
>NZ_JAAGPK010000024.1:0-239 GCF_017104685.1 Burkholderia sp. Tr-20355
GAGAGATAGAATACGGACACAAGGAAGCTGGATAGAGAAATAATGAGGATGGTAGATGTGTGAGAGAGAAAGTAGGAGGATGCAAAGGTAGAGAAGCAGCGGCAAAAAGAGGAGTCAAAATGAGACGTAAAGTCGATATAACTAGCGGTGCAAGAAAAGAGAGGAAACCAGGAAGACAAGATGAACAATACAACTGGCGCGTGAGCCAATATCGAGATGGCAAGTGTTTTTTTTTTTCG
>NZ_JAAGPK010000025.1:0-75929 GCF_017104685.1 Burkholderia sp. Tr-20355
TCGTCGCTCTTCAGCCAGCGCTGCGCGCCGCCCCAGGCGACGAGCTGCGCGCCCGGCAACGCGTCGAGCGGCGCGGCAGCCGGCACCGACACGCGCCACAGCGGGCGCGGATCGTCGAAGAACGGCAGCGCAAGGTCGCGCAACCGTGCCCAGAACGCGTCCCCGGCGTCGTCCATCGGATCGCCGCCGATCGTGTCGCGCGCGGCCTTGACCGAGCCGTCGCCACCCTCGATGCGCACGCGCAGCACGCCGTCCGCGTGGCACGCGCCCGCGAGCGGCAGCCCCGCGCGCCGCCATGCGGCGACGCGCTGAACGGCTTCGCCGGCCGCGAGCGTCAACGCGAGATCGCCGGTCGCGCGCGGTTTCGGCAGCACCTTCAGCGACACCTCGGTCACGACGCCGAGACAGCCGAAGCTGCCCGCGAGCAGCCGCGACACGTCGTAGCCCGCGACGTTCTTCATCACTTCGCCGCCGAACCGCAGGTGCTTCGCGTGGCCGGTGATCACGCGGCAGCCGAGCACGAAGTCGCGTACCGCGCCGGCCCACGGGCGGCGCGGTCCCGACAGCGCCGCCGCGAACATCCCGCCGACCGTCGCCGCGCCGCCGAACGACGGCGGCTCGCACGGCAGCATCTGGCCGGCCGTGTCGAGCATTGCTTCGAGATCGGCGAGCGGCGTGCCCGCGCGCGCGGTGACGACGAGCTCGGTCGGGTCGTACGAGACGACGCCGCGATGCATGCGTACGTCGAGCGTGCGGCCTTCGACGGGGCGGCCGAGGCACGCCTTCGTGCCGGCGCCGCGGATGTGCAGCGGCTGGCGATCGTGGATCGCCGCGTCGACCTGCGCGACGAGCGCCGCGCTGTCGTCGATCGATTCGATGTCGCGTCGCATCAGAAGCGCTCCAGTTCGGGAAACGGCAGCTGGCCGTGATGGACGTGCATCGCGCCGAATTCGGCACAGCGGTGCAGCGTCGGGATGTTCTTGCCGGGATTGAGCAGCCCCTGCGGGTCGAACGCGGCCTTCACCGCGTGGAAGAACGTGATTTCGTCGGCGTTGAACTGCACGCACATCTGGTTGATCTTCTCGCGCCCGACGCCGTGCTCGCCGGTGATGCTGCCGCCCGCCGCGACGCACAGCTCGAGGATCCTGCCGCCGAGCGCTTCCGCGCGATCGAGCTCGCCGGGCCGGTTCGCATCGAACAGGATCAGCGGGTGCATGTTGCCGTCACCCGCGTGGAACACGTTCGCGACCGGCAGCCCGTATTCGGCCGACAGCGCGGCGATCCCTTCGAGCACGCGCGGCAGCTCGCGACGCGGGATCGTGCCGTCCATGCAGTAGTAGTCGGGCGACATGCGGCCGACCGCGGGAAACGCGTTCTTGCGGCCGGCCCAGAAGCGCTGGCGCTCGGCCTCGTCGCGCGCGACGCGGATCTCGGTGGCGCCCGCGTCGCGCAGCAGCGCGGCGACGCGCTCGGCATCCTCGTCGACGTCGCTCGCCGCGCCGTCGAGTTCGCACAGCAGGATCGCCTGCGCATCGACCGGGTAGCCCGCATGGATGAAATCCTCGGCCGCGCGGATCGCGAGGTTGTCCATCATCTCGAGGCCGCCGGGAATCACGCCCGCGCCGATGATTCGCGCGACCGCGACGCCGGCCTCGGCGACGTCGTCGAAGCTCGCCATCAGCACCTTCACGCTCGGCGGCTTCGGCAGCAGCTTCACGGTCACTTCGGTGACGATGCCGAGCATGCCTTCGGAGCCGGTGAACAGCGCGAGCAGGTCGAAGCCGGGCGCGTCGAGCGCATCGGCGCCGAGCGTGAGCGTGTCGCCGTCGATCGTCAGGATCTCGACCTTCAGGATGTTGTGCACCGTGAGCCCGTATTTCAGGCAGTGCACGCCGCCCGCGTTTTCGGCGACGTTGCCGCCGATCGAGCATGCGATTTGCGACGACGGATCGGGCGCGTAGTAAAGGCCGTGCGGCGCGGCCGCCTGCGAGATCGCGAGATTGCGCACGCCGGGCTGCACGCGCGCAATGCCGGCATCGGGGTCGATGTCGAGAATCCGGTTGAACTTCGCCATCACCAGCAGGAGGCCTTTTTCGAGCGGCATCGCGCCGCCCGACAGCCCCGTGCCCGCGCCGCGCGCGACGACCGGCACGCCGTGCGCGGCCGCGACGCGCAGCACCGCGCGCACCTGGTCGACCGTGTCGGGCAGCACGACCGCGAGCGGTACCGTGCGGTACGCGGCGAGGCCGTCGCATTCGAACGGCTTGAGCGCCTCGCGTTCGTGCAGCACGTCGAGGCCGGGCGCCGCCGCATGCAGCGCGGCGACGAGCGTGTCACGGTCGACGGTCACCAGCGCGCCGTCGATCCGTTCGTCGTAGATGAAACTCATCGGTCTGTCTCCACCATGCAGGCGGCCGCGCGATGCGCGGCACGCCGGAAGGAAGGGATTCTTGGCGGGCCGCGCGGGCGTGTCCAGATGTCTTCAAGGTGGTCGTACCAGTTTTTCGATCGAGCCTTTTGAGATAGTCGTGGCGGGCCAGGAAAAACCAGTAGGAACAAGGCTTTGTGAGAAAATCGGCGATATCCGTCCAAAGTGGTCATACCAGTATGGGAATGCAGGATCGAGAAGGGCCGGCGCGGCGCGTGGCCGATGTCGTCGCCGAGCGGATCGAACAGCTGATCGTCGACGGCGTGCTGAAGGCCGGGCAGGCGTTGCCGTCCGAACGGCGGCTGACCGAGAAGCTCGGCGTGTCGCGTACGGCCGTGCGCGAAGGGATGAAGCTGCTGCACGCGCGCGGGATCATCGACACGGCGCACGGCAAGGGCTCGTTCGTTGCGAGCCTGACCCCGCAGCGCGAGGTCACGCCGATGATGCATCTGCTCGGCTCGCAGCCGCGCACGCTGTACGACCTGTTCGAGGTGCGCGGGATGCTCGAGGCCGAGGCCGCGCGGCTTGCGGCGCTGCGCGGCACGCCGGCCGATTTCATCCTGATCCGGCGCCGCTACGAGGAAATGACGGCGGCCGACGCGCAGGATCTCGACCCCGCCGCGCGCGCGAAGCTCGATCACGCGTTCCATCTCGCGATCTGCGAGGCGTCGCACAACCCCGTGCTCGTCAATACGCTGCAGTCGCTGACCGACCTGCTGCTCAGTTCGGTGTTCGCGTCGGTGAACAACCTCTATCACCGCGAGCCGTTGAAGAAGCAGATCGACCGCCAGCATGCGCGGCTCTACAACGCGGTTACCGGGCGGTTGCCCGACCAGGCACGCAAGGCCGCGAGCGAACATATCCGCCAGTGCGTCGAGTATCTGCGCGAGATCGAGCAGGAGGAACAGCGGCTCGTACGTTCGACGTTGCGGCTCGAAGGGTGGACTTGAGCAAGCGCTGGTGCGTTCGGGCGATGACGTCGATCAAGTGACGTGCGTTGACGACGCGGGTTGACACGCCAATGCATCATGATGTGACGTATCCGGCGAACAGCGCGCGCTGATTGGCACATTCGTGCAATACGCGCCGTGTACCGTCGAGCGTGTTACGCCATCGATCCCGACAGGAGGATGCTGCATGTCGATGCCGACGCATGGCGGCGGCCCTGATACCCACGCCGGCCCGAATCCGCAAGATGACCGCACGGCGTTGCTGGCGACGCTCGACGAACTGCTGGAGGCCGAGCGCGCGAGCGCACGTGTGGCTTCCGAAACGGCGGCCGAGGTAACCGGCGATCCGGAGCTGCATCGGCTGATCGCGCGCATTCGCCAGGACGACGCGCACGGGTGCGGCGTGCTCGTCGACGCGATCCGGTCGCTCGATGCCGTACCGACGCGCGCGACGGGCGCGTTCCACGAGCAGGCGATGGCGATCGACGATCTGGCGCAGCGGCTGGCGTTCCTGAACCGCGGCCAGCGCTGGGTCGTGCGCAAGCTGCAGACGTTGCTGCCGACGCTTGCCGATCGGGACATGCATCACGCGCTGTCGTTGATGCTGGTCGCGCACGAGAAGAATATCGGGGCGGTGGCGGCGTGGCTGCGCGGCGCGGCGCACGGGGCGCAACCCGCGCCGTAACCGCTAGAATTGCGGTTTTAGCCCGGAATACGTCCATGTCTTTTGCCTCGCTTGGCCTGATCGAGCCGCTGCTGCGTAACCTGCAGGGCCTCAATTACCAGACACCTACGCCGGTGCAGGCCAAGGCGATTCCTGCGGTGCTGAACGGCAAGGACGTCATGGCCGCGGCACAAACCGGCACCGGCAAGACGGCAGGGTTTGCGCTGCCGCTGTTGCAACGGCTCGTGCAACACGGCCCGGCGGTATCCAGCAACCGCGCGCGCGTGCTGGTGCTGGTGCCCACGCGCGAACTGGCCGAACAGGTGCTGCAAAGCTTCGTCGAGTACGGCAAGGGCCTCGATCTGCGTTTCCTGGCCGCCTACGGCGGCGTGAGCATCAACCCGCAGATGATGAAGTTGCGCAAGGGCGTGGACGTGCTCGTTGCCACGCCGGGCCGCCTGCTCGACCTCAATCGCCAGAACGCGGTGCAGTTCGATCAGGTGCAGACGCTGGTGCTGGATGAAGCCGATCGCATGCTGGATCTCGGCTTTGCGCGCGAGCTCAATGCCGTCTTCGCCGCGTTGCCGACGCGGCGCCAGACACTGCTGTTCTCCGCCACGTTTACCGACGATATCCGCGCGATGGCGGCGGGCATCCTGCGTAATCCGGTCGATATCAGCGTCAGCCCGCCCAACGTCACGGCCAGCAAGATCAAGCAGTGGGTGGTGACGGTCGACAAGCGGAACAAGCCCGATCTGTTCATGCACCTGGTGGCCGAGAACAACTGGGAGCACGCGCTGGTATTCGTCAAGACCCGCAATGGCGTCGACTATCTGGCGGCCATGCTGGATGAAGCCGGCTATGCGGTCGACACCATCCACGGCGACAAGCCGCAACCCGCGCGCCTGCGGGCGCTGGAGCGCTTCAAGGCACGCGAAGTACAGATGCTGGTCGCCACCGATGTGGCGGCGCGCGGGCTGGATATCGACGATCTGCCGCTGGTGATCAACGTCGATCTGCCGATCGTCGCGCAGGACTACGTGCACCGCATCGGCCGGACCGGCCGCGCGGGTGCCAGCGGGGTGGCCGTGTCGCTCGTGTGTGCCGATGAAGCGCCGCAACTGGCCGCGATCGAAGCGTTGATCCGGCAAACGCTGCGGCGCGAGGAAGAGCCGGGTTTCGAAGCCGAACACCGCGTGCCGGAGACGAGCGCGACGGGGCAGATCATCAAGAAACCTAAAAAACCGAAGAAGCCCAAGGTGCAGCACGCCGCGCCGGTTGCCAAGCCGGCGCCCGGCAAGAAGCCGCGATCGCCGGGCGGCGAAGGGCAGCGCAAGCCTGCGGCGCAGCATGCGAAGCCGGCCGACAGCGGGCCGGACTACACCATCGGCAGTCCGTTCAGCGTGAAAAAGCCGCCCGGCAAACCTGGCGGCAAGCCAGCGGGCAAGCCTGCCGGCGGCCGGGGCAAACCGTCCAGGTAATCCGGATCGGTCCTTTCAAAGTCGGTCAGCCGATCCGGCTGCATCCGGCAACTGCGGCCTGTTCGGCGTGCGTCGACGTTTGCTGAAACAGGTCGTGCGTACGTCGCGCGCGGACAGGCGTAGCCATGGCCGACGGCCACGATCAACCGTCAGGCGGTGGACGTGCTTGAAACCCGTCGTTGCATGCGTGCCATGACGCGCGTTGCTCGACCCGTTGTCCAGGCCGTCACTTCGGCCATCGCCAGGTCGGATCGCTCAGATGTTCGGCGAAGTAATCGGACAGCGCCGCGACCTTCGCCGGTCGCGCGCGCGCCGACGGCGTCACGAAGTAAAGACCGCCCTTCGTCAGCGACCAGTCGGTGAGGATCGCTTCGAGACGCCCGTCGGCCAGATATTCGCCGGCGATGAACTCGGGCAGTTCGGCAATCGCCAGGCCCTCGAGCAGCGTGGGCAGCAGCGCATCGGCGTTCGTCACGCGCAGCGGGCCCGCCGGCATCACCGGTTCCTCCTCGCCCGCGTCGTTCGTGAAGCGCCACACGGCGCTGCGTGCACGGTACGCGTACGAGAGACACGGACGGTTCGCCAGTTCGCGCGGATGCGCGGGCCGCCCTTCGCGCCGCAGATACTCCGGCGACGCCACCACGTATTGCGTGACCGCGCACAGCCGCCGGGCGACCAGCGACGAATCCGGCAGCGCGGCGATACGCAGGGCGGCGTCGAACCCGTCGCCGACCAGATCGACCGACGCGTCCGACAGATGCAGGTCGATCGACACCTCCGGGTATGCGCGAAAGAAGCCGGGCAGCAACGGCGCGACCCAGCGCAGCCCGTACGACATCGGCACGGCCAGCCGCACCAGCCCGCGCGGCTGTACCGACATTTCGCGCGCCGAGCTTTCCGCCTCCTCGGCCTGGCGATAGATCTCGCCGGCTTTCTCGCTGATCGTCCGGCCGAACTCGGTGAGCGAGAGCTGACGCGACGTGCGATTGAACAGCCGCGCGCC
This sequence comes from Burkholderia sp. Tr-20355, assembly GCF_017104685.1. NCBI lineage: Bacteria > Pseudomonadati > Pseudomonadota > Betaproteobacteria > Burkholderiales > Burkholderiaceae > Burkholderia > Burkholderia sp. Tr-20355. The sequence continues at coordinate 6,527 of NZ_JAAGPK010000025.1, forward strand.
CAGCCGGTCCTCCAGGCGGGCCACGCCGCGCGAGACCGTGGCGACCGACACGCCGGTCGCGCGCGCCGCGGCTGCGAACGATCCGTGCTCGGCCACCTTCGCGAACATCGCGAGCCCTTCGAAATCGGGAAGTTGAGCCATGTCCTTGTCTTTTCATTTATGCAACGTTTGATTGCAATCAATTCTATTTCGAAAAGATAAGGCCGTCGATATTCTCCTCACATCGCAGCAAGCCGCTGCGACGCAAACATCACCGACTCATCGAAAGGAGCACTACCATGGCACGCAAACTCGACAACAAGATCGCACTCGTCACCGGCGCAACCAGCGGCATCGGCCTCGCCACCGCGCAACGCTTCGCGGCGGAAGGCGCGCACGTCTATCTCACGGGCCGCCGACAGGCGGAACTCGATGCCGCCGTGAAAGGCATTCGCGAAGCCGGCGGCAACGCGACCGGCGTCCGTTCGGATTCCACCCGGCTCGATGAACTCGACGCGCTGTATGCGCAAATCAAGGAAGAACAGGGCCGCCTCGACGTGCTGTTCGTGAACGCCGGCGGCGGCTCGATGCTGCCGCTTGGCAACATCACCGAAGCGCACTACGACGACACCTTCGACCGCAACGTGAAGGGCGTGCTGTTCACGGTGCAAAAAGCGCTGCCGCTGCTTGCCGAGGGCGGATCGGTGATTCTCACCGGCTCGACGGCCGGTAGCGCGGGCACTGCCGCGTTCAGCGTGTACTCGGCTTCGAAGGCGGCGGTGCGGGCGTTTGCGCGCAGCTGGATTCTCGACCTCAAGGACCGCCGTGTGCGCGTGAACACGATCAGCCCGGGCGCGACCCGTACGCCGGGCCTGCTGGATCTTGCCGGCGACGACGCCGCGCAGCGCCAGGGGCTGGCCGATTATCTGGCTGCGCAGATCCCGATGGGGCGGCTCGGCGAGCCCGGCGAGATCGCGAGCGCGGCGCTGTTCCTGGCCTCGGACGACGCGAGCTTCGTGAACGGCATCGAACTGTTCGTCGATGGCGGTCAGCAGCAGATCTGAGCGTTGCCGGGGCGCCCGGGGTGTGGGGGACGCGGTCTTCGACGATCGCGATCCGCACCCGGCGTACCCGAATCGAGCTTCATCATGATCGAACATCGGCCTTTTCTTGCGCTGGGCGTGCTGCGGCGCGGCGGTGTCGACGCCCGCCGGCATTTCCGCGAGGGCGTCGACCCTGCGCTGCCCGGCCCGCTCTACGGATGGGACGACGTCGAATTCGCGCCGCACTCGGGCCTCGGCATGCAGGTTCACCGCGACGTCGAGATCGTCACATGGGTGCGTTCGGGCGCCATCACGCACGAGGACGACGCGGGCAATCGCGTGCGTCTGGTCGCCGATTCCGTCCATGTGACGAGTGCCGGCGCGGCGTTTCATCACGCCGAGCGCAACGAGGAAAACGTACCCGCGCGGCAGTTCCGAATCTGGCTGCGTCCGCGCACACCGGCCGGCACCGCGCGCTGCGCGACGCGCGTCTGTTCGCCCGGATGTCGCGACGGCCGATTCGTGACGGTGGCGAGCGGCGATCCAGACGATGTTCGCGCCGGCGCGCTGCCCCTTCACGCCGACGCACGTGTGCGTATCGCGATGCTGCGCGAAGGCACGACGATGCAGCACGGGTTGCCGCTACCGGGCGCCGCCTATCTGGTTGCGGATCACGGGCGGCTGGACGTCGGGCCGATCAGGCTGGCGCAACGCGACGGCATCGCCGTTCGCGATGAAACGTGGCTCGCGTTGCGGGCGCGAGACGACACGGAGGTCGTGATCGTCGAGCGCCTGCGCCGGGGCAGGCGCGCCGACAGGTGACATCGAGCGGCATCGCCTTCCAATCCGCACGGCATGAAAAAAGCCCGCCGAAGCGGGCAACCTCACGATGCGGAGGGGGAGATACGAAAAACGCTTGCGGCGCGCGTTCAGCCTTTCGTTGCGCCGAACGTGAGCCCCGCGACGAAATGCTTCTGCATCGCGAAGAACATCGCGACCGACGGCAGCGCGGCGAGAATCGACCCGGCCGACACGAGATTCCACGACGTCGTCCATTGCCCCTTCAGCGCCGCGACGCCGGCGGTGATCGGCGCGGCCTCGTCGCCCTGCGTGAGACACAGCGCCCAGAAGTAGTCGTTCCACACGAACGTAAACACGAGAATCGCCAGCGCGGCCAGCGCGGGCCGGATCAGCGGCAGCACGATGCGCCAGAACACCGTCCATTCGCCCGCGCCTTCGATGCGCGCCGCCTCGATCAGCTCGAACGGCAACTGCTTGATGAAGTTGCGCAGGAACAGCGTGCAGAACCCGGTCTGGAACGCGACGTGAAACAGGATCAGCGCTTCGACCGTATTGAACACGCCGAGCCTCAGCGACAGGTCGCGCACCGGAATCATCAGCACCTGCACCGGCACGAAGTTGCCGGCGACGAACGTGCCGAACAGCGCGGTATTGCCGCGGAACCGGTAGGTCGCGAGCGCGAAGCCGGCCATCGCCGCGAGCGCGATCGAGCCGATCACGGACGGCACCGTGATCTGCACGCTGTTCCAGAAGTAATGCAGCATTGGCGACGTCGTCAGCGCGTCGCGGTAGTTCTCGACCATCGCGAAGCGGCGCGGCCAGCCCCAGTAGTGGCCTTCGACGAGTTCTTCGGTCGAGCGCACCGACGTGACGAACACGGCGATCATCGGCATCAGCCAGATCAGCAGCGCGACGGGCAGCGACAGCTTGTACAGCCGGCGCGAGACGGGCTTCCATTGGGCAACGGGCGTCGGAAACATGATGAAGCCTCTCCGGTGGGTCACTGCTCGTTGCGCAGCATGCGGCGCAACTGGAACACGATGTAGACGAGCATGATCGCGAACAGCACGGCGGCGATCGACGCGGAATAGCCCAGCCGGTAATACTTGATCGCCTGGTCGTACATGTAATACGCGAGCACGGTCGAACTCTCGAACGGGCCGCCGCTCGTCATCACCGAGATCAGGTCGAAGCTGCGCAGCGCGCCGATTACCGTGACGACGATCGCCATGAAGGTGGTCGGCCGCAACTGCGGCAGCACGACGTGCCACAGCAGCGCGAAGCCGCGCGCGCCTTCCATCCGCGCGGCCTCGATCTGTTCCGGGTTGACCGACGTGAGGCCGGTCAGGTACAGGATCATGCAGTACGCCGTCTGCGGCCACAGCGCGGCGAACACGACGCCGAGCGTCGCGTAGCGTGCGTCGCCGAGTACCGGGATGCCGTGCCCGACGATCAACGCGAGCAGCCCGAAGGTCGGATCGTAGAACCACGAGAAGTTCAGGCCGACGACCACGCCGGACAGCACGAACGGCGCGAAGAACAGCGATTTCACGAGGCGGATGCCGCCGACCGCCTGGTTCAGGTACAGCGCGAGCGCGAGGCCGAGCGGCGGCGCGAGCATGAAGAGCGCGAGCCAGATCACGTTGTTGCGCAGCGCCGTGTAGAAGGTCGGCGCCTGCAGCAGTTCGGCATAGTTCGCGAGACCGACGAACGTGCGCTCGGTCATCCCGTCCCAGTTGTACAGGCTCAGCCACAGCGTCGACAGGATCGGCCAGATCACATAGACGGCCACCATCGCGCAGGCCGGCGCGAGAAACAGCCACGCGGCGCGCCGTTGCCGCCGCACGGCGGGCGACGGGCGGCGCGCGGGCAACGCGGCGGCGGATGTCCCGCGCGGCGGCGGCGCGGTGCCGCCGCGCGGGGGGGACGTGATCGGACTGGACACGGCAAGCCTCCTGAACGGACAGGGCGGCGCGCGGCCGCCGGTTGGGTCACGCGGTCACTTCTTGTAGATCCGCTTGCGGGTCTGTTCGAGTTGCGCGAGCACCGTATCGAGCTGCGCGGGATTCGCGAGGAACTGCTGCATGCCTTTCATCCCTTCGTCGGCCATTTCCTTCGTCATGTCGCGATCGTAGAACTGCGCGACGCCGCCCTTCGTGTCGGCGAGAATCCGGAACCCGATGCGCGAGACCGGATCGGCCGGCTCGGGCGACTTGCTGTTGGCCGACAGCGAGCCGAGCCCTTCCGCGAGCTTCGCGCCCATCTCGGGCGTTTCGACGAATGCGAGGAACGTGCGCGCATCGGCCTTGTTCTTCGCCTTGGTCGGGATGTGCAGCGATTCGACCGGGCCGTCCTCGGCGGTCGGCACCTTCGGGTCGATGATCGGGAAGCGGTAGTAGCCCATTTCCGGTTTCACGTTCGGCGGAAAGCCCGCCGCGATGAAGGTGCCCATCAGCATCATCGCGGCCTTGCCCTGGAACAGGAACGGCTGCGCGCCGTCGAGATCGTAGGACAGCGCGTTGTCGATGAAGTAGCCGGCGTCGATCAGCGACTTCCACGTCGTGTAGACCTTCTTCACGCGCGGGTCGGTGTACGGCACGTCGCCGGCCATCAGTTGCTGGTGGAACGCGTTGCCGTTCAGGCGCAGGTCGAGATAGTCGAACCAGCCGGCAAGCGTCCACGCGTCGCGGCCGCCGATCGCGACCGGCGTGATGCCGGCCGCCTTCAGCTTCTTGCACGCGTCGAGAAACTGGTCCCACGTCTTCGGCTCGTCGGCGATGCCGACCTTGCGGAACAGGTCCTTGCGGTAGAACAGCCCCCACGAGTAGTAGACGGTGGGCGCCGCATACTGCTTGCCGTTGTACGACGAGGCATCGCGCGTCGACGCGTACATCGCGCCCCAGCCGTTCTTGGTCCAGTCGCCGCTCAGGTCCTCGAACAGCCCGCGCTTCGCGTAGTACGCCATCCGCTCGCCCGCGTGCCAGTTCACGACGTCCGGTGCGACGGTCGTCAGCCACGCGGGGAGTTGCACCTTGTACGCTTCCTCGTCGACGAAGGTCGCCTTCACGTCGATGTCGGGATGCGCCTTGTGGAACGCGTCGAGCGTCGATTGCCAGACCGCGCGCTGGCTCGCGCCCTTGAACGCGATATTGATGGTCAGCGTGCCGGCATCGGCGGGCGCCGTCGCGCCGAGCGATGCGAACGCGATGGTGGCGGCCGCGGCGAGCCGGGCGGCGGCGCGAAGGGGGCGATGTGTCATGCGTGTCTCCATTCCAGTGTGTCGTCTTGTGCGTGACCGGCGCGTCGCGGCGCCGGTGGCGGGGGGGCTACGAACGGCTGCGATACACGGCCACGTCCTGCGGCCCGACTTGCGCGGCGCCGAGCACGAACGCCGACGGCGGCACCGCATCGATCGTGTGCGGCGCGTTGCCGTAGTTGAAAACGTAGGTCAGGCCGCCGCGCCGGCTCACCCGCACGCCGTCGCCGAGCGGCGTCGGCGCGAGGCCCGCGTCGGTCGCGACGTCGGCGAACAGCTTCGCGGTGGTCGCGGCGTCGAACAGCGCGGCCCAGTAGTGCAGCGCGCCATGCGACACGCAGGCCGGATGACCGTCGGCGAAACGCGCATGCACGACGCTGCGCGTTTCGTCGTGGAGCTCGACGAAGTCGCGCCAGTGGCGCGCGTCGCCCGCGAGCGGCGAGCCGTCGCGCAACGTGCCGTCGATCCGCTCGGTCACGTTCGGCCGCAGCGATTCGACGCGCCACACGCGCACCGGCAGGATCGACGCGAGCGGGCCGGGCGGCAGCGTCGGCGGAATCTGCAGGTCGACGGTCTTCGAACCCGTACGCGGCCCGAATACCGCATGCGCGCCCGAGGCGGCGAGCCGTGCCGCGAAATCGTCCGGCACGACGGGCAGCGGCGGCACGACGACGAGGCGATAGCCGTCGAGCGGCGCGTGCGGCGACACGATGTCGACGTCCAGGCCGAGCGAGCGCAGCGCCGAGTAGTAGTCGAACGCGACGCGCGGGTAGTGGAAATCGGCGCCTTGCGGCTGCACTTCGAACAGCCACTTCGCTTCATAGTCGAACACGAGCGCGACCGGGGCGCGCACCGTGCCGTTCGCGTCGGCATCGGCGCCGGCATCGAGCACGGTGGCGATTTCGCGTGCGACGCGCTGCGCCTCGCGGCCGCCTTCGTCGAGCCGGTTGTCCGGCGTATTGAGGCCCGCATGCATCTGCTCCTGCGCGAACGGCGCCTGCCGCCAGCGGAAGTAGGACACGCAGCCGGCGCCATGCGCGAACGCTTCCCAGCTCCACAGGCGCACCATGCCCGGCAGCGGCGCGGGGTTCCACTGGGCCCAGTTCACGGGTCCCGGCTGCTGTTCCATCACCCAGAACGGCAGCTTCGACATCCCGCGATACAGATCGTGATTGAACGACGCGAAATCCGGATGGCCGGTGCGCAGCCAGCGCGCCTTCACGTCGGGCGCGAACCAGAGCTCCTCGAGCGCGCCGAGCGGGTAGCTGTCCCACGTCGCGATGTCGAGGTCGCGCGCCACCTCGTAGTGATCGAACTCGGTGAACAGCTGCATGAAGTTGTGCGCGACCGCCCGGCCCGGCGAATGCGCGCGGATCACGTCGACCTGCATCCGGTGATAGCGCGCGACTTCGTCGGATGCGAAGCGCCGGTAATCGAGACGATGCGACGGATGGGCTTCGGTCACGGTGCCGACGGGCGCGTCGATTTCGTCGAAACGGCGATACTCCATGCTCCAGAACACGGTGCCCCATGCGCGGTTCAGCGCGTCGATCGTGCCGTAGCGCGCCTTCAGCCACGCACGGAAGCGCACGAGCGCGGCCGGCGAGTAGCTGACGACGGTCTGGTGGCAGCCGAGTTCGTTGTCGGTCTGCCAGTGGCGCACGGCGGGATGGCGGCCGTAGCGTTCGGCGACGGCCGTGCAGATCTGCCGCGACGCTTCCAGATAGGTCGGCGACGAGAAGTCGTAGTGGCGGCGCGAGCCGAACGCGCGCGGCCGGCCGTCGGCACCGATCGCTAGGATGTCGGGATGGCGGTCGACCAGCCATTTCGGCGGCGTCGCGGTCGGCGTGCACATCACGATCTCGAGGCCGGCCGCGCCGAGCACGTCGACCGCGCGGTCGAGCCAGCCCCAGTCGTATTCGCCCGGCGACGGCTCGATGCGGCTCCACGCGAATTCGGCGATCCGCACCTGCTCGATACCGAGCGCTTTCATCCGGCGGGCGTCATCGGCCCACATCGATTCCGGCCAGTGTTCCGGGTAGTAGCAGACTCCGAGGCGCATGCCGATCCTTATGCGTAGTGGTGGACGTGGACGTCGGCGCACGCGGGCACCGCGCGGCCGTCTTCGGTGAAGAGATGGCAGGCCGCGGCCGGCGCATGCAGGTGCACGCGCTCGCCGGTGCGCACCTGCGCGTCGCCGGGCACCTTCGCGATCAGCGGTGCGCCGCCGGGCCCGTCGAGGTGCACGTAGGTCTGTTCGCCGAGGCGTTCGACGAGCGCGACGTCGCGCGCGAGCGTCGTGGCGTCGAGCGCGACGCCGAGCGTCAGGTGTTCGGGGCGAATGCCGAGCGTCACGGCGGCGCCGGCGCCAAGTGCCGAGCCGTCGCGCGGCAGCGCGAAGGTCTCGCCGGACGGCACGAGCGTGACGGTCGTGCGATGCGCGTCGCACGCGGTCACGACGGCCGGCAGGAAGTTCATGCGCGGCGACCCGATGAAACCCGCGACGAAGCGGCTGACCGGATGGTGGTAGAGGTCGAGCGGCGCGCCGACCTGCGCGATGCTGCCGTGCTGCGCGGTATCCGCGCCGGCGTGCAGCAGCACGATCTTGTCGGCGAGCGTCATCGCTTCGGTCTGGTCGTGCGTCACGTAGACGACGCTCGCGCGTTCGAACTGCCGGTGCAGCCGCGCGATCTCGATGCGGGTCTGGCCGCGCAGCGCCGCGTCGAGATTCGACAGCGGTTCGTCGAACAGGAACACGCCGGGCTCGCGCACGATCGCGCGGCCGATCGCGACGCGCTGCCGCTGACCGCCGGACAGCGCCTTCGGCTTGCGGTCGAGCAGCGTGTCGAGCTGCAGGATGCGCGCGGCGTCGCGCACCTTGCGGTCGATCTCGGCTTTCGGCACCCGTGCGAGCTTCAGCCCGAACGCCATGTTCTCGTACACCGTCATGTGCGGAAACAGCGCGTAGCTCTGGAACACCATCGCGACGCCGCGCTCGGCGGCCGGCACGTCGTCGACGCGGCGGCCGTCGATCGACAGTTCGCCCGCGCTCAGGTCCTCGAGCCCGGCGATCATGCGCAGCAGCGTCGACTTGCCGCAACCGGACGGCCCGAGGAACACGCAGAACTCGTGCGCACCGATCTCCAGATCGACGTCGCGTATCACCGGCGCGTGATCGCCGTAGGCTTTCTGCACGCGCCGCATCGAGATGCTCGCCATTGTCTCCGCTCCATGTTTTAATGCGCCGTACTGCATGATTAAGCGCTTAATCATCGCGATCAAAAAAAGAGGCGATGCGATCGCGTCCGAGTCGCGCCCGTCGGGCGGCGGCAAGGTGTGCGGCGATAGTGCGCCGCTTCGGTGAGCGAAGCAAATATTGGATCGACGTCTCATATAGTGAGCAAACGATGGCAACCCTGGATGAAGTGGCGCGTCGCGCCGGCGTGACGGCCGCGACGGTGTCGAACGTGCTGCGCGGCCGCGGCCGGGTGGGCGAGGCGACGCGGGCGCGCGTGCTGGAAGCCGTCGAGGCGCTCGGGTACCGGCCGCATCTCGCCGCGCGGGCGCTGGCGGAAGGGCGCGCGCCGACGGTCGCGCTGATGGTGTCGAGCATCGCGAACCCGTTCTACCCGGAATTCGCGCTGGCGGTCGAACGGGCGGTGCGCCGCAACGGGCAGTTCCTGATCGTCTGCAATACGAATGAGGATCCGTTGCAGGGGCGCGCGTATCTCGACCAGATCGCCGGCACGATCTCGGAAGGGATTCTCGTGACCAACGCGAACCTGCACCTGCCGGATCTGCTCGACGTCGCGCGGCGCGGCGTGCCGGTCGTGCTGTGCCTGTGGGAGCGGCCCGAGGCGCCGCCCGACGGCCTGCCGTGCGTGGCGATCGATTTCCGCGAGGCGGGACGGATCGCGACACGGCATCTGCTCGAACTCGGCCACCGGCGGATTGGCGTGATCGTCGGCGGGTCGGCAAGCGGCGTGCAGGCGGCGCGCTACGACGGGTTCGTCGACGTGATGCGCGAGGCCGGGCTCGACGCGTCGGTCGTCGCGGCCGAGCCCGATTCGATCGAAGGCGGCGTGCGCGCGGCGGGGCGGCTGCTCGATGCGCATCCGAGCCTGACCGCGCTGGTGGCCACCAACGACCTGCCGGCGATCGGCGCGATGCATGCGGCGGCCGACCGTGGCAGGCGCGTGCCCGACGATCTGTCGATCGTCGGGATGACCGACATTCATCTGGCCAGCGACACGCGCCCGACGCTGACGACCGTCGCGATCCCGACTGCCGAGGCGGCCGGCCTCGCGGTCGAACTGCTCAATACATTGCGCGAGGCGGGCGGATGGAGCGACGAGGCGCCGCGCATGCGTGTCGCGTCGTTGCCGAAACTGAGGGTGCGCGGCACGACCGGGCAGGCGCCGCGCGCGGCATAGCGCGGGGCGAACCGGCGCGCACCGGTCTCAAGCGCCTTCGACGAGCCGCATCACGATGCGTCTCGCCGACTCGAGATGCGCGACCGTCATCGAGCGTGCCGCCCGCGCATCGCGTGCGCGGCACGCCTGCAGAATCGCTTCGTGCTCGACCTGGAACGACGGCGTATCGGCGAGCAGCGTCGTCTGCAGGCGCTCGTAACGTTCGACCTGGCTGCGCAGTTCGGCAATCGACTTCAGCTGCCGCGCATTGCCGCAACCCGCATACAGCAACGCGTGGAATTCGCGATTCAGTTCGCCCTGCCGGCGCGGCACGCTCGCGTCGCCGAGCAGGCGATGCACGAGTTCGGCGCGCGCGAGCGCCTCGTCGTCCAGACGTTTCACGCTCCGGTAGATCGCGTCGCCTTCGAGCAGCACGCGAAGATCGTAGATGTCCTGCACGTCGGACACACTCAGCATCCGCACGACGGCGCCGCGATTCCTGAAGATATCCAGCAATCCTTCGCGTTCCAGCCGCTGGATCGCCTCGCGCATCGGAATCCGGCTGATGCCGAACCGTTCGGCGAGATCGCGCTCGACCAGCCGTTCGCCGGCCGAAAGCTCGCCGTTGATGATCATGTCGCGCAGCGACGCTGCGACCGCGTCCGCCGTGGAGTCGAGTTTGGCTTCCATGCCTGCGTGTTTCGTCGATTTGGAATAATGGTATACCAAATGGCCATCCAGTGCCACAATGGCGGCCAGGCAGGCGGATGCTGCAAAACGGCATCCGACACGGTCGAGGCAACCGACATCAATGGAGAGCGAGATGGCAGCAGGCGAGCACAAATATCGCGTCGCGGTGGAGTGGACGGGCAATCGCGGCACCGGCACGTCGGGGTATCGCGAGTACGGGCGCGATCACGTGATCCGGGCGGGCTCGAAGCCGGATATTCCCGGTTCGTCGGATCCGGCGTTCCGCGGCGACGCGTCGCGCTGGAACCCCGAAGACCTGCTGCTTGCGTCGGCATCGGCGTGCCACAAGCTCTGGTATCTGCATCTGTGTTCCGAGGCCGGCATTCGCGTGCTGGCCTATGCCGACAACGCCGAAGGCACGATGCTCGACGGCGCCGGGGAAGGCCGTTTCACCGAAATCGTGCTGCGCCCGCACGTGACCATCCGGGCCGGCGACGATCGTGAGCTGGCCGGGCATCTGCATCACGATGCGCATGCGAAGTGCTATATCGCGAACTCGGTCAATTTCCCGATCCGCTGCGAACCGGTGATCGAGTCCGCCGCGGCGTAGGGAACCCCCGCCGCATCGTCACGGCGCGACGCCGTACACCTCCCGCGCAGCCGCGCGAATCGCGTCGGCCATCACCGCGACGGCCGGCGAATGGAGCCGGTCGGTGCGCGTGATGATCCCGAAATCGTCCATCCGGCAATCCATTTCCAGCGGCAGCACCGTGACGATCCCGTGCCGCGCGTAGTAGTGCGCGACGTCCTCGGCCAGCACCGCGATCATGTCGCTCTGTTCGAGCAACTGCGTGATGAACAGCAGCGCCGCCGTCTCGACGAGGTTCGCGGGCGGCGCAAGGCTCGCGCGCTGGAACACGAGCTCGAAGCGGTGGCGCAGCACGCTGCCGGCCGGCGGCACGACCCACGCGGCGCGCTGCACGTCGGCGAGCGACAGCGGCGCGTGCGCGAGCAGCGGGTGGCCGGGCCGCACGACGGCGGCCACCGACTCGCCGGTCAGCGGCTCGTAGCGCAGGCGCAGCTTGTCGTGTTCGGCGGAGAGCCGGCCGAGCACGATGTCGATCTTTTCCTGCGCGAGATGTTCGAGCAGCACGTTGCTGGTGTCGATCTCGACCGACACGTGCAGGCCCGCATGCGTGCCCTTCACCGCGGCGACGGCCGGCGGCACGAGCCGCAGCCCGGGCGACGTGATCGCGCCGACCGCCACGTGGCCGAGATGGCCGGCCTTCAGCGCGGCCAGCTCCTCGTGCGCCTGGTCGAGGCTGCCGAGCGCCGCGCGCGCATGGCGGATCAGCGCGTCGCCGTAGAGCGTCGGCCGCATCCCGCGCGGCAGCCGCTCGAACAGCACCGCGCCGATCGATTCCTCGAGTTCGCGCAGCAGCTTCGACGCGGCCGGCTGCGTCATGTTCAGCGCGGCGGCCGCGCGATGAATGCTGCCTTCGTCGGCGAGCGCGACGACCAGCAGGAGCTGGCGCGTCTTCAGGCGGCCGCGGTTTCCCCACGGACTGGCTTCGGGCATCGTACGGGTTTATATCGATATTGGAATCGATATCGTAATCGCCAAAAACGTCATTAGCCAGTTATCAAAATTCTGCCTAGACTGCGCCGGTATCCCGTCACCACAGGACTGACGATGTCGGCAACAAAACCCAGGCTGCGCTCCGCGCAATGGTTCGGCACGAACGACAAGAACGGCTTCATGTACCGGAGCTGGATGAAGAACCAGGGCATTCCCGATCACGAGTTCGACGGCCGGCCGATCATCGGCATCTGCAACACGTGGTCCGAACTGACGCCGTGCAACGCGCACTTCCGCAAGCTCGCCGAGCACGTGAAGCGCGGGATCTCCGAGGCGGGCGGCTTCCCGGTCGAGTTCCCGGTGTTCTCGAACGGCGAATCGAACCTGCGGCCGTCGGCGATGCTCACGCGCAACCTCGCGTCGATGGACGTCGAGGAGGCGATCCGCGGCAACCCGATCGACGCGGTCGTGCTGCTCGCCGGCTGCGACAAGACGACGCCCGCGCTGCTGATGGGCGCGGCGAGCTGCGACGTGCCGGCGATCGTCGTGTCGGGTGGCCCGATGCTGAACGGCAAGCTGGAAGGCAAGAACATCGGGTCGGGCACGGCCGTATGGCAGCTGCACGAAGCGCTGAAGGCCGGCGAGATCGACCTCCATCACTTCCTGTCGGCCGAAGCCGGCATGTCGCGCTCGGCCGGCACCTGCAACACGATGGGCACCGCGTCGACGATGGCGTGCATGGCCGAGGCGCTCGGCGTCGCGCTGCCGCACAACGCGGCGATTCCGGCCGTCGATTCGCGTCGCTACGTGCTCGCGCACATGTCGGGCATCCGCATTGTCGAGATGGCGCTCGAAGGGCTCGTGCTGTCGAAGGTGCTGACGCGCGCGGCGTTCGAGAATGCGATCCGCGCGAACGCGGCGATCGGCGGCTCGACCAATGCGGTGATCCACCTGAAGGCGATCGCGGGCCGCATCGGCGTGCCGCTCGAACTGGAAGACTGGATGCGCATCGGCCGCGACACGCCGACGATCGTCGACCTGATGCCGTCGGGGCGCTTCCTGATGGAGGAGTTCTATTACGCGGGCGGGCTGCCGGCCGTGCTGCGCCGCCTCGGCGAAGGCGGGCTGCTGCCGCATCCGGACGCGCTGACGGTGAACGGCAAGTCGCTGTGGGACAACGTGCGCGAAGCGCCGAACTACGACGACGAAGTGATCCGCCCGCTCGACCGGCCGCTGATCGAGGACGGCGGCATCCGCATCCTGCGCGGCAACCTCGCGCCGCGCGGCGCGGTGCTGAAACCGTCGGCGGCGAGCCCCGAACTGCTCAAGCATCGCGGCCGCGCGGTGGTGTTCGAGAACCTCGACCACTACAAGGCGACGATCAACGACGAAGCGCTCGACATCGATGCGAGCTCGGTGATGGTGCTGAAGAACTGCGGGCCGCGCGGTTATCCGGGCATGGCCGAGGTCGGCAACATGGGACTGCCGCCGAAGCTGCTGCGCCAGGGCGTGAAGGACATGGTGCGGATTTCCGATGCGCGGATGAGCGGCACCGCATACGGCACGGTCGTGCTGCACGTCGCGCCGGAAGCGGCCGCCGGCGGGCCGCTCGCGGCGGTGCGCAACGGCGACTGGATCGAGCTCGACTGCGAGGCCGGCACGCTGCATCTCGACATTCCGGACGACGAACTGCAGCGCCGCCTGTCGGACGTCGATCCGACCGCCGCGCCGGGCGTGGCCGGCCAACTCGGCAAGGGCGGTTACGCGCGGCTGTATATCGATCACGTGCTGCAGGCCGACGAGGGGTGCGACCTCGACTTCCTGGTCGGCACGCGCGGCGCGGACGTGCCGAGCCATTCGCATTGAGCGGCAGGCGGCGCGACGTGCGCCGCCGGTTGCGGACCTTCCCGGTCCGCGCTTCGTGAAACCGTGAACGCAAGACGGCCGGTCGCTACCAGGGCCGGCGCAGGACGCGAAACATGACATCGAGCAGCACGCCGCGTTACCGCGGCATCTTCCCCGTCGTCCCGACGACGTTTACCGATACCGGCGAGCTCGATCTCGCGAGCCAGAAGCGTGCGGTCGACTTCATGATCGATGCCGGCTCCGACGGGCTGTGCATCCTCGCGAACTTCTCCGAGCAGTTCGCGATCACCGACGACGAACGCGACGTGCTCACGCGCACGATCCTCGAACACGTCGCGGGCCGCGTGCCGGTGATCGTCACGACGTCGCACTACAGCACGCAGGTGTGCGCGGCACGCAGCCTGCGCGCGCGGCAGCTCGGCGCGGCGATGGTGATGACGATGCCGCCGTATCACGGCGCGACGTTCCGCGTGCCGGAAGCGCAGATCTTCGACTTCTATGCGCGCGTGTCCGACGCGATCTCGATCCCGATCATGATCCAGGACGCGCCCGCGAGCGGCACCGCGCTGTCCGCGCCGTTCCTCGCGCGGATGGCGCGCGAGATCGAGCAGGTCGCGTACTTCAAGATCGAGACGCCGGGCGCGGCGAACAAGCTGCGCGAGCTGATCCGGCTCGGCGGCGACGCGGTTGAGGGGCCGTGGGACGGCGAGGAGGCGATCACGCTGCTGGCCGATCTTCACGCGGGCGCGACCGGCGCGATGACGGGCGGCGGCTTTCCGGACGGCATCCGGCCGATCCTCGAAGCCTTCCGCGAAGGGCGGCACGACGACGCGTTCGCGCATTACCAGACATGGCTGCCGCTGATCAATCACGAGAACCGCCAGTCCGGGATCCTCACCGCGAAGGCGCTGATGCGCGAAGGCGGCGTGATCGCGTGCGAGCGGCCGCGGCATCCGATGCCGGAACTGCACCCGGACACGCGCGCGGAACTGCTCGCGATCGCGCGGCGGCTCGATCCGCTCGTGCTGCGCTGGGCGCACTGAGCGATTCGCGAAGGAGACACGCACGATGAGTGATCGGATTTCGCTGGGCGTCGTCGGGATCGGCAAGATCGCGCGCGACCAGCATCTGCCGGCGATTGCCGCCGAACCGGGCTTTGCGTTGACCGCGTGCGCGAGCCGCCACGCGGAAGTCGCGGGCGTCCGCAACTATCAGGACCTGCGCGCGCTGCTGGCCGCCGAGCGCGAGCTCGACGCCGTGTCGCTGTGCGCGCCGCCCCAGGTGCGCTACGCACAGGCCCGCGCCGCGCTCGAAGCCGGCAAGCACGTGATGCTCGAGAAACCGCCGGGCGCGACGCTCGGCGAAGTGGCCGCGCTGGACGCGCTCGCGCGCGAACGCGGCCTCACGCTGTTCGCGACCTGGCATTCGCGCTGCGCGAGCGCGGTCGAGCCCGCGCGCGCATGGCTCGCGACGCGCACGATCCGCGCGGTGCAGGTGCGCTGGAAGGAGGACGTGCGGCGCTGGCATCCGGGGCAGCAGTGGATCTGGGAGCCGGGCGGCCTCGGCGTGTTCGACCCCGGCATCAACGCGCTGTCGATCGTCACGCGGATCCTGCCGCGCGAGCTCGTGCTGCGCGAGGCGACGCTGTTCGTGCCGAGCGACGTGCAGACGCCGATCGCGGCCGACCTCGACTGCGCGGATACCGACGGCGTGCCGGTACGCGCGGAATTCGACTGGCGGCACGGCCCCGTCGAGCAATGGGAGATCGCGGTCGACACGGCCGACGGCGTGCTCGCGATCAGCCGCGGCGGCGCGCAATTGTCGATCGCGGGCGAGCCGATCGAGATCGGGCCGGAACGCGAGTATCCGGCGCTGTATGCGCACTTCCATGCATTGATCGCGCGCGGCGAAAGCGACGTCGACGTGCGGCCGCTGCGGCTCGTCGCCGACGCCTTCCTGTTCGGCCGGCGCGTGCAGACCGACGCGTTCGGCCGCTGAACCCGCGCGCGTCGGCACGACGCGCGTCCGACGAATCTTTACGGCACACATCACGGCACCCGCCGATACCAAGGAGACATCCCATGAACCGCACGACTCACACGATTCGCCGACATACCCTGCGCGCGCTCCTCGCCGCGCTCTGCATCGCGCCGCTCGGCATGCAGGGCGCCGCGCGCGCCGACGCGCCGCTGAAGATCGGTTTCCTCGTGAAGATGCCCGAGCAGGCGTGGTTCATCAACGAGCAGAACGCGGCGTCCGCGCTCGGCCAGAAGGAGAACTTCTCGGTCGTGAAGATCGGCACGCCGGACGGCGAGAAGGTGCTGGCCGCGATCGACAACCTCGGCTCGCAAGGCGCGCAGGGCTTCGTGATCTGCGCGCCGGACGTGCGTCTCGGGCCGGCGATCGCGTCGCGCGCGAAGCGCTACAACATGAAGTTCGTGACGGTCGACGACCAGCTCGTCGATTCGAGCGGCAAGCCGCTGCCGAACGTGCCGCACCTCGGGATGTCGGCGACCAAGATCGGCAACCAGGTCGGCCAGGCGATCGCCGACGAGATGAAGCGGCGCGGCTGGAAGCCCGAGGAAGTCGGCGCGCTGCGGATCACCAACTACGAACTGCCGACCGCGAAGCTGCGCACCGACGGCGCGACGCAGGCGCTGCTCGCGAACGGCTTCCGCAAGGAGAACATCTTCGATGCGCCGCAGAAGACGACCGACGACGAAGGCGGCTTCAGCGCGGCGGCGCCGGTGCTCGCACGCCATCCGAACGTGAAGAAATGGGTCGTCTACGCGCTGAACGAGGAAACCGTGCTCGGCGCGGTGCGCGCGACCGAGCAGCTGCACATCCCGGCGGCCGACGTGATCGGCGTCGGCATCAACGGCGCGGGCGAGGCGTTCGCCGAATTCCAGAAGAAAGAGCCGACCGGTTTCTACGGGACGATCGCGGTCAGCTCGACCAACCACGGCAAGGACAGCACGCAGAACCTCGTCGACTGGATCCGCAACGGCAAGACGCCGCCGGCCGACACGCAGACGAGCGGCAAGCTGATGACGCGTGCGAACTGGCAGGCCGTGCGCGCCGAACTCGGTATCTGAGCGGGCGAGGCGAGAACGCGATGACGATGCAGACGATGACGGCCGTGCCCGGCCACGACGCCGAAGCGGGCACGCCGCCGGACGGCCCGCTGCTCGCGCTCGACGGCATCACCGTGACGTTCCCGGGCGTACGTGCGCTCGATGCGGTGTCGCTGTCGGTGCGCGCGGGCGAAGTGCACGGGCTGATGGGCGAGAACGGCGCGGGCAAGTCGACGCTGCTGAAGGTGCTGTCCGGCGTGAACCAGCCGCAGGCCGGCACGCTGACGCTGAACGGCACCGTCCAGCGCTTCGCGTCGACGCGCGCGGCGCTCGAGGCCGGCATCGCGATCATCTACCAGGAGCTGCATCTGGTGCCCGAGCTGACGGTCGCGGAGAACCTGATGCTCGGGCAATTGCCGAGCCGGCTCGGCGTGGTCGACGAGCGCACGCTCGCCGCGCGCGCGCTCGATGCGCTGGAGCGGCTCGGCGAGCGCATCGACCCGGGCATTCCGGTGAAGTATCTGTCGATCGGTCAGCGGCAGATGATCGAGATCGGCAAGGCGCTGATGCGCGATGCGCGCGTGATCGCGTTCGACGAGCCGACGAGTTCGCTGTCCGCGCGCGAAACCACGCAACTGTTCCGGATCATCCGTGCGCTGCGCGCGGAAGGGCGCGCGATCATCTACGTCACGCACCGGATGGAAGAGGTATACGAGCTGTGCGACCGCGTGACCGTGTTTCGCGACGGCCGCCGCATCGACACGTTCGATTCCGTCGCCGATCTCGACCGCGACCGGCTGATCGGCTGCATGGTCGGCCGCGCGATCGAGGACGTCTACGGCTATCGCCCGCGCACGGCCGGCGACGTGCTGATCGAGGCGAAAGGGCTGGCGGGGCCCGGCCTGGCGGAACCCGTGTCGTTTACCGCGCGGCGCGGCGAGATCGTCGGCTTCTTCGGGCTCGTCGGCGCGGGCCGCTCGGAGCTGATGAAGCTGCTGTACGGCGCGGTGCGCCCGAGCGCGGGGCACGTCGAGCTGAACGGGAAGCGCGTCGCATTCGGGAGCCCGCGCGACGCGGTGCGCGCCGGCATCGCGCTGTGCCCGGAAGACCGCAAGCAGGAAGGCATCGTCGCGATCGCGTCGGTGGCCGACAACCTGAACATCAGCGCGCGCCGCCATTTCAGCCCGGCACGCGTGCTGCTCGACGGGCGGCGCGAGCGCGAGCTTGCACAAAGCTACATCGAGCGGCTCGCGATCAAGACCCGCGACGGCGACACGCCGATCGGCGCGCTGTCGGGCGGCAACCAGCAGAAGGTCGTGCTCGCGCGCTGGCTGGCCGAGCGCATCGACGTGTTCCTGATGGACGAGCCGACGCGCGGCATCGACGTCGGCGCGCGCGCGGAAATCTACAACCTGTTCTACGAACTCGCGGAAGCGGGCCGCACGGTGATCCTCGTGTCGAGCGATCTGGCCGAGGTGATCGGCGTGTCGGACCGCATCGTCGTGATGAAGGAAGGACGGATCGCGGGCGAGGTCGCGAAGGCGCATGCGACGCCCGACACGCTGATCAAGCTCGCGCTGCCGCGCTAGCGGCGAGCAGTCAACCGGAAAGCAACCGATATGAGCCAGGCAATGCAACCCCAACGCACTTCCCCGTCCCCCGATGCCGCCGCCGTGCCCGCACGCGCGCGCGGCGGCGTGTGGCAACTGATCAACCGCTCCGGCATCGTGATGGTGTTTCTCGTGCTGTTCGCGGTGCTGTCGTTGACCGTGCCGGACTTTCTCACGCCGCGCAACATCCAGGGTCTCCTGCTGTCGGTCACGCTGATCGGTTCGATCGCGGTGACGATGATGTTCGTGCTCGCGCTCGGCGAGGTCGACCTATCGGTCGCGTCGATCGTCGCGTTTTCCGGCGTCGTCGCGTCGACGCTGATCACCGCGACGCACAGCGTCGTGCTCGGTATCGCGGCCGGCGTGCTCGCGGGCGGCGCGGTCGGGCTCGTGAACGGCGTGCTGATCGCGCGCTACAGGATCAATTCGCTGATCGTCACGCTCGCGATGATGGAAGTCGTGCGCGGGCTCGCGTTCATCACGTCGAACGGCGATGCGGTGATGATCTCCGAGGAGCGCTTCTTCGATCTCGGCGGCGGGTCGTTCCTCGGCATCTCGTATCCGATCTGGAGCAACATCGTCGGTTTCGTCGTGTTCGGCTTCCTGCTGCGCAAGACGGTGTTCGGCAAGAACGTGCTGGCCGTCGGCGGCAACGGCGAGGCCGCGCTGCTCGCGGGGCTGCCGGTGATGCGCATCAAGATCACGGTGTTCGTGCTGCAGGGGCTCGTGACCGGCTTCGCCGGCGTGATGCTCGCGTCGCGCATGAGCCTCGGCGACCCGAAGACGTCGGTCGGCCTCGAACTCGGCGTGATATCCGCGTGCGTGCTCGGCGGCGTGTCGCTGACGGGCGGCGTCGCGACGATCTCCGGCGTGCTGGTCGGCGTGCTGATCATGGGCGCGGTGCAGGATGCGATGAGCCTGCTGAACGTGCCGACCTTTTACCAATATCTGATACGCGGCGGAATTCTGTTGCTCGCGGTGCTGTTCGACCAGTATCGTCGCAACCAGCGGCGCGCGATGAAGATCTGACCGGCAGCGCGGCCGCCCGCGAACGCGACGGTCATTCGCGACAGATATCGGGAGACGGCATGCAACAGACTCATCCGGCCGCGCACGCGACGCTGCTGGCAGACACCCGCAACACGCTCGGCGAAGGCGCGACGTGGTGCGACAAGGCCCGCGCGCTGTACTGGGTGGACATCGAAGGCGCGCAACTGTGGCGCTGCCGCGCGGACGGCACCGACCTCACGCCGTGGGCGATGCCCGAGCGGCTCGCGTGCTTCGCGCTGACCGACGATCCGGACGTGCTGCTCGTCGGGCTCGCCACGCATCTCGCGTTCTTCGACCTGCGCAGCGGCGCGTTCACGCGGATCGTCGACGTCGAGCCCGATCTGCCGACGCGCCTGAACGACGGGCGCTGCGATCCGTCCGGCGCGTTCGTGTTCGGGATGAAGGACGAAGGCGCCGAGCCGCCGCGCGCGGTCGGCGGATTCTACCGGCTCAATGCGGACCTCACGCTCGAACGGCTCGCGTTGCCGCCGGCCGCGATCGCGAACAGCATCGCGTTTTCGCCGGACGGCTCGACGATGTACTTCTGCGATTCGCTGGTGCGCGAGATTTTCGCGTGCGATTACCGTGCGGGCGGCGACGTTGCGAACGTGCGGCCGTTCGCGCGGCTGACCGATGCGGACGGCGACCCGGACGGCTCGACGACCGATCGCGACGGCGGGCTGTGGAACGCGCAGTGGGGCGGCCGGCGGGTGGTGCGCTACGGGTCGGACGGGATCGAGACCGATCGCGTCGACGTGCCGACCGCGCAGCCGAGCTGCGTCGCCATCGACGGTGAAGGCCGGTTGTACGTGACGAGCGCACGCGTCGGGCTCGGCGACGATGCGCTGGCGAACGATGCCGCCGCCGGCGGCGTGTTCGTCGCCCGGACCGGCTACGCGGGGCTGCCGACCGCGCGGTTCTTGGGCAAGCCCGCGAACTGAGCGCGCCGGTGCGGCTGGGGCGGGCGGCGGCGCGGTCGGTCGGGCCGCCACGCGCTGCCGGCCGCCGTCACGGCCGGACGGGTCACGACTGCCGCGCGGCCTGCAGCCCCAGCAACGCGACCGCGTTGTCTTTCAGAATCAGCGAATGCACGTCGGGCCGGAACCCGGCGCCCTGAAAATCCTCGAGCCAGCGGTCCGGCCGGATCAGCGGAAAGTCGGACGCGAACAGCACCTTGTGCCTGAGCAGCGTGTTCGCGTATTTCACCAGCTCGGGCGAGAAGTACTTCGGCGACCATCCCGACAGGTCGATGTAGACGCTCGGCTTGTGCAGCGCGATCGACAGCGCCTGCTCCTGCCATGGCCATGAAGGGTGCGCGATCACGATCTTCATGTCCGGGAAGTCGACCGCGACGTCGTCGAGGTGAATCGGTTCGGAATACTTCAGACGCAGCCCGCCGCCGCCGTGCATCCCCGATCCCATCCCCGAATGCCCGCTGTGGAATACGGCCGGCAATCCGTATTCCGCGATCACCTCGTAGATCGGATAGGCGAGCCTGTCGTTCGGGAAGCATCCCTGCATCGTCGGGTGGAACTTGAAGCCCTTCACGCCGTGCTCGTCGATCAGGCGGCGCGCCTCGCGCGCGCCGAAGCGGCCCTTGTGCGGGTCGATGCTCGCGAACGCGATCATCACGTCGGCGTTGTCCCGCGCGAATTGCGCGATTTCCTCGTTCGGAATCCGCCGCCGGCCGATGTTCGTCTCGCAGTCGACGGTGAACATCACGAAGCCGATCCGGCGCTCGCGGTAATACGCGATCGTCTCCGGAATGGTCGGCCGACGGCCCTGCTTCAGCACGGTGCCGAAGTACTTGTCGGCCGCGTCGTCGAATGCCTTCGCGAACAGGTCCGGCGGCTGGCAGCACGACACCTCGGCATGCACGTGCGTGTCGATGGCGATCAGGTTGTCGATGTCCAAGCGTGTCTCCTCATGTCGTGATTCGTCGGCCGGCACGGCGCGAAATCGGCTGTCCGGGCCCGTTTAGGGGTTTGTCCGGAGCCGCTTCCATTCTACTTTACATATCAGGTTACCTGATAGTAAATTGGTCGCGAGTCGCACAGGGCGGCATCGTCATTGGAGAACGAAAATGGGTTACGAAGGGCGCTGGAAAACGGTGAAGGTCGAGGTCGAGGGCGGGATCGCATGGGTGACGCTGAACCGTCCGGACAAGCGCAACGCGATGAGCCCGACGCTGAACGCGGAGATGATCGACGTGCTGGAGGCGATCGAACTCGATGCCGAGGCGCAGGTGCTCGTGCTGACCGGCGAGGGCGACGCCTGGACGGCCGGGATGGACCTGAAGGAATATTTCCGCGAAGTCGACGCGGGCCCGGAAATCCTGCAGGAAAAGATTCGCCGCGACGCGAGCCGCTGGCAGTGGCAATTGCTGCGCATGTATGCGAAGCCGACGATCGCGATGGTCAACGGCTGGTGCTTCGGCGGCGGCTTCTCGCCGCTCGTCGCGTGCGACCTCGCGATCGCGGCCGACGAAGCGGTGTTCGGCCTGTCGGAAATCAACTGGGGCATCCCGCCGGGCAACCTCGTCAGCAAGGCGATGGCCGACACCGTGGGCCATCGCCAGGCGCTCTACTACATCATGACCGGCGACACCTTCACCGGCCCGCAGGCCGCGCAGATGGGGCTCGTCAACAAGAGCGTGCCGCGCGCGCAGCTGCGCGACGAGGTGCGCGCGCTGGCCGCGAAGCTGCTCGACAAGAACCCGGTCGTGATCCGTAACGCGAAGCACGGCTTCAAGCGTTGCCGCGAGCTGACCTGGGAGCAGAACGAAGACTACCTGTACGCGAAGCTCGACCAGGCGAACTACCGCGATCCGGAAGGCGGGCGCGAGCAGGGCCTCAAGCAGTTCCTCGACGACAAGAGCATCAAGCCGGGCCTGCAGGCGTACAAGCGCTGACGCGCGCCGCCGCACGCAACCGGATCCGAGTGGAGACACGGAAATGCACGAAGTGAGTTTGTTGATCGACGGCGTGTCGCGCGGCGCGTCGGACGGCGGGACCTTCGACCGGATCGATCCGGCGACGGGACAGGTGGCGTCGCGCGCCGCCGCGGCGACGCTTGCCGACGCGGACGCCGCGGTCGCGGCAGCGGCGCGCGCATTCCCCGCATGGGCCGCGCTCGCGCCGACCGAGCGCCGTCGGCGGCTGCTCGCGGCGGCCGACCGGATGGACGCGCGCGCGGGCGAATTCATCGAAACCGGCCGCGCGGAAACCGGTGCGATGGCGAACTGGTACGGCTTCAACGTGATGCTCGCGGCGAACATGCTGCGCGAGGCGGCCGCGATGACCACGCAGATCGACGGCGCGGTGATCCCGTCGGACGTGCCCGGCAGCCTCGCGATGGCCGTGCGCCAGCCGTGCGGTGTCGTGCTCGGGATCGCGCCGTGGAATGCGCCGGTGATTCTCGCGACCCGTGCGCTCGCGATGCCGCTCGCCTGCGGCAACACGGTGGTGCTGAAGGCGTCGGAGGGGTGTCCGGGCGTGCACCGGCTGATCGGCAGCGTGCTGCACGACGCAGGGCTCGGCGACGGCGTGGTCAACGTGATCACGCATGCGCCGCGGGACGCGCCGGCGATCGTCGAGCGGCTGATCGCGAACCCGGCGGTGCGCCGCGTGAACTTCACCGGTTCGACACGCGTCGGCCGCATCGTCGCGACGCTCGCCGCGCAGCACCTGAAGCCGGCGCTGCTTGAACTCGGCGGCAAGGCGCCGGTGCTCGTGCTCGACGACGCCGATCTCGACGCGGCGGTCGAGGCGGTCGCGTTCGGCGCGTTCTTCAACCAGGGGCAGATCTGCATGTCGACCGAGCGCGTGATCGTCGATCGCAAGGTTGCCGATGCGTTCGTCGAACGGCTCGTCGCGAAGGCACGCACGCTGAAGGCCGGCAACCCGGCCGCGCCGGGCGTCGTGCTGGGCACGCTCGAAAGCGCGGCCGCCGCGCGGCGGATCGCGGCGATGGTGGACGACGCGCGCGCGCACGGCGCCGCGCTGCCGCTCGGCTGTGAAGTCGACGGCGCGGTGATGCAGCCGACGATCGTCGACGGTGTCACGCGCGACATGCAGCTGTATGCGGACGAATCGTTCGGGCCGGTGGTGACCGTGCAGCGCGTCGACGGCGACGCCGCCGCGCTCGCGGCCGCGAACGACAGCGAGTACGGGCTGTCGGCGGCGGTGTTCAGCCGCGATATCGCGCGCGCGATGCAGGTCGCGAAGCAGATCGAATCGGGCATCTGCCACATCAACGGGCCGACGGTGCACGACGAGGCGCAGATGCCGTTCGGCGGCGTGAAGGCAAGCGGCTACGGCCGGTTCGGCAGCAAGGCGTCGATCGCCGAGTTTACCGACCTGCGCTGGATCACGGTCCAGACCACGCCGCGTCACTACCCGATCTGAGCAGTCCCGGGCGCCGCGGCGCCCCCGTTAAGACAACGACACAATGAAGTCTCCGCCCGGCGCGCGTACGCGCGCGGGGCGGAACCGACCGGAGACAGAACTTGGATGCGGATCCGACCCAACTGCGCGACGCGGCTGCCGCACAGCGCGTTCCCGCCGGCTATCGCCCCGTGGCGATCGGCACGGCACCGCCGGAGATCGTGCAACGCGACGGCTGCTGGACCTTGCGCGCGACGACCCCGCTCGGCGCGTATCCACACCGGCTGACCGACCGGCTCGCGAGCGGCGCGCGCGCGCATCCGGACCGCTGGCTGGCCGCGCGGCGCGGGCCCGACGGTACGTGGATCGGCATCACGTATGCGCAGATGCTCGAGCGCGCCCGCGCGATCGGCCAGGCGCTGCTCGATCGCGGGCTGTCGGCCGAGCGGCCCGTCGCGATCCTGTCGGGCAACGACCTCGAACATCTGCAACTCGCGTTCGGCGCGATGTGGGCCGGCATTCCGCATGCGCCGCTGTCGCCCGCGTATTCGCTCGTGTCGAGCGATTACGGCAAGCTGCGCCACGCGCTCGCCGTGCTCACGCCGGGGCTGGTCTTCGCGTCGGACGGCGCGGCGTTTCGTGCCGCGCTCGACGCGGCGGTGCCGCCTGATGTCGAGCGCGTGGTCGTGTCGGCACCCGACGGGATGGACGGCGTCACGCGTTTCTCGTCGCTGCTCGACACGACACCGGGCAGCGTCGATGCCGCGCACGGTGCGATCACCGGCGACACGATCGCGAAATTCCTGTTCACGTCGGGGTCGACACGGCTGCCCAAGGCGGTGCCGACCACGCACCGGATGCTGTGCAGCAACCAGCAGATGCTGCTCGAGACGTTTCCGCAGTTCGGTCTGGAGCCGCCGGTACTGG
Source organism: Burkholderia sp. Tr-20355 (assembly GCF_017104685.1). Classification (NCBI taxonomy): domain Bacteria; kingdom Pseudomonadati; phylum Pseudomonadota; class Betaproteobacteria; order Burkholderiales; family Burkholderiaceae; genus Burkholderia; species Burkholderia sp. Tr-20355. The sequence continues at coordinate 31,199 of NZ_JAAGPK010000025.1, forward strand.
TCGACTGGCTGCCGTGGAATCACACGTTCGGCGGCAGCCATAACGTCGGCATCGCGCTGTACAACGGCGGCACGCTGTACATCGACGACGGCAAGCCGGTCGCCGGCAAGTTCGGTGAGACGCTGCGCAACCTGCGCGACATCGCGCCCACCGTGTATTTCAACGTGCCGAAGGGCTGGGAAGAGCTGACCGCGGCGCTCGAGACGGATGCCGCGCTGCGCGAAACCTTCTTCTCGCGCGTGAAGATGTATTTCTTCGCGGGCGCCGGACTGTCGCAGGCCGCGTGGGACCGGCTCGAGCGCGTGACGCTCGCGCACTGCGGCGAGCGCATCCGGATCATGGCGGGCCTCGGGATGACCGAGGCCGCGCCATCGTGCATGTTCACCACCGGGCCGATGTCGGGAGCCGGCTACATCGGCCTGCCCGCGCCCGGCTGCGACGCGAAGCTGGTGCCGGTCGACGGCAAGCTCGAGGCGCGCTTTCGCGGGCCGAACGTGATGGCCGGTTATTGGCGCGCGAGCGGCGACGACGCGCGCGAGGTATTCGACGAGGAGGGCTACTACCGCAGCGGCGATGCCGTGCGTTTCGTCGATCCCGCGCGACCGGAGATCGGCCTGATGTTCGACGGGCGCATCGCGGAGGATTTCAAACTGTCGTCCGGCACCTTCGTGAGCGTCGGGCCCATGCGCGCGCGGATCGTATCGAACGGCGCGCCGTACGTGCAGGACGCGGTCGTCACGGGGATGAACCGCGACGACGTCGGCGTGATGATCTTCCCGCGCATCGACGATTGCCGTCGCCTGGCCGGCGCGGCACCGGATGCCGATGTGCGCACCGTCCTGCAGGCGCCCGCGGTGCGAGCGTTCTTCGCGGACCTGCTCGAGCGCCTGAACCGCGACGCGACCGGCAGCGCGACGTTCGTCACGCGGCTGTGCGTGCTCGATACGCCGCCTTCGCTCGATCTCGGCGAAGTCACCGACAAGGGCTCGATCAACCAGCGTGCGGTGCTCATGCACCGTGCGGCGGTGGTCGACGGGATGTACGAGCCGGGCGCGGCCGACGCGGGCGTGATCGTCGCCGGCACGGCGTACCGGGCATGAGGTGCGCGCGATGAGCAACGCGTATTGCGCGCCGTTGCGCGACATGCTGTTCGTGATCGGCGAATGGCTCGATGCGCCGGCGCTGTGGCGCCGCGTGCCCGACTGGGCGGAGCTCGACCTGTCGACCGCCGGGCAGGTGCTCGACGAAGCCGCCCGCTTCGTGGTCGAACGCATCGCGCCGCTCGATTCGACCGGCGATCTCGAGGGCTGCCGGTTCGACGGTACCGGAGTGACGATGCCGGCGGGCTTTCGCGATGCGTACCGCGACTACGTCGACGCCGGCTGGCCGACGCTGGCGCTCGACGCCGATTGCGGCGGCCAGGGGCTGCCGCATCTGCTCGACGTCGCGCTGCAGGAGATGCTCGCGGGGGCGAACCATGCGTGGCTGATGTCGCCGGGGCTCACGCACGGCGCGGTGGCGTGCCTGCGCGCGCACGGCGGCGAGCGCCTGAAGCGCGACGTGCTGCCGAGGATCGCGAGCGGCGAGTGGCTGACGACGATGTGCATCACCGAGCCACAGGCGGGCAGCGATCTCGGCCTGCTGCGCACGCAGGCAGTGCCGGACCCGGCCGCCGACGGCTACCGGATCAGCGGCAGCAAGCTGTTCATCACCGGCGGCGAGCACGATCTGACCGACAACATCGTGCACCTCGTGCTCGCGCGGCTGCCCGATGCGCCGGCGGGAACGAAGGGGCTGTCGCTGTTTGTCGTGCCGAAGTGGCTCGACGCGCCGGGCGGCCGCGTGCGCAACGGCGTCTGGTGCGACGGCGTCGAGAAGAAGATGGGGCTGAAGGCAAGCCCGACCTGCACGATGCGTTTCGACGCGGCCGCGGGCTGGCTCGTCGGCGAGCCGCATCGCGGGCTCGCATCGATGTTCGTGATGATGAACGCGGCGCGCCTGCAGGTCGCCATGCAGGGTGTCGGGCATGCGCAGAGCGCATGGCAGGCCGCGTCGGCCTATGCGCGCGAGCGCGTGCAGGGCAGGGCGGCGCCGATCGCGCAACACGCCGCGATCCGCCGCATCCTGCTCGATGCGCAGGCGATCGTCGAAGGCGAGCGCGCGATCGGCTACTGGATCGCGCACTGGCTCGACGTCGCCGCGCACGATCCGCAGCCGCCGGCGCGGCTCGCGGCGTCGCGGCTGGCATCGTTGCTCACGCCGGTTGCCAAGGCGTTCTTCACCGCGAACGGCTTCGCGGCCGCGTCGAACGCGCTGCAGGTATTCGGCGGCTACGGTTACGTTCACGAATACGGGATCGAACAGACGGTGCGCGATTGCCGCGTGTCGATGCTGTACGAAGGGACCAACGAGATCCAGGCGATCGATCTGCTGGTGCGCAAGGTGCTGGGGGATCGCGGCGAGGCGCTGCACGCGCTGCTCGAGTTGATTCGCGCGGAAGCCGCGCAGGGCGTCCAGGCGGCAGCGGACGAGCGGGTGAGGGACGCCGGGGCGCGCGTCGCCATGCTGTGCGCGGAGCTCGAGCGCGTGACGGCCGGCGTGATCCGCGCGAGCGAGCACGATCCGGATCTGCCCTACCGGGTCGCGGACGACTATCTCGCGCTGGTCGGCTGGCTGCTGCTCGCGTTCGCGTGGGCGCGCACGCTGCGCATCGTCGGCGATTCGCCGGGAGACGATTCGTTCCGTGCGGGCAAGCGCGCGGTCGGCACCTACTTCTTCGACTATCCGCTCGCGGCGTTCGCACACCGGCTCGCGCTGGTGGACGCGGGCTGCCGCGCGGCGTTGCCGGTTGCCGCGGCATAAGGTTTGTCCGAGCCGGGCGTGGATGGCCCGGGGCGGCTCGCCGGCCGGCACGAGCCGCCGTGCGGGCCGATATACGGGCCGATAGACGGACCGCGTGAGGTAAGATGGCCCGCGATCCTCCTTCCGACACGTTCATGAGTTCGACACCCGTCAAACCGGCCGGCACGAAACGCACGGCCCGCGCCAGCGAAGCCAGGCCGCGCATGCGTTCGCAGCAGCGGCTTACCTACCTGATCGGCAATCTCGACCGGCTGCTGCGCCGCCAGATGAGCGATGCGCTCGCGCCGCTCGGTGTGACGCTCGCGCAGTACACGGCGCTGTCGGTGCTCGAGGCGCGCGGCGCGCTGTCCAATGCGCAACTCGCGGTGCGCTCGTTCATCACGCCGCAATCCGCGAACGAAGTGATGGTTGCGATGGCCGCCCGCGGCTTCGTGACGCGCGAGGCCGATCCCAGCCATGGCCGCGTGATCCTGCTGCGTCTGACCGACGAGGGCTCGGCAATCCTGCGCGACTGCGAGCGGGTGCTGCGGCCGCTCGAACGCCGGATGCTCGGGGACGACGTGAACGCCGACGACGTCGAGCAGGTTCACCGCACGCTCGAGCTGTTCGTGCGCAACCTGCGCGACTGAGCACGCCGCCGCGTCTTTCGTTCCGGTTTCTCCGGCCGCGCCGGGCCACGCCGCGGCGTGGCCCGGGTTGCGAACGGGTTGCGGGTTAACACCGCGCTCGCGACACTTGAAATATCAGGTTACCTGTTATTAAATCATCCCGTCCCTCGACGGGATTTTCTTTCGGGTTCTTAATCAGGTTACCTGATAAAGTAACGGGACCCGATCACGATAAAGCAAGGACACCGCGCATGCGTTCCGCGTATGCCGCGCGAGTCACGGTTAGGAGACGACATGGATACTTCCGTTGCCGCAAGGCCGGCCGTCGCGACGACGCTCGGCCTGTGTTTCGCGATCGCATTGCTCGAGGGGCTCGACCTGCAGTCGGTCGGCGTCGCGGCACCGCGCATGGCCCACGAATTCGGGCTCTCGGTTTCACAGATGGGACTCGCGTTCAGCGCGGGCACGTTTGGCCTGCTGCCGGGCGCGATGCTCGGCGGCTGGCTGGCCGACCGGATCGGCCGCAAGCACGTGCTGATCGCGTCGGTCTGCCTGTTCGGGCTGCTGTCCATCGCGACCGCGCAGGTGTCGAGCTTCGCGATGCTGGTCGCCGTTCGCGCGCTGACCGGCCTCGGCCTCGGCGGCGCGATGCCGAACCTCATTGCATTGTCGTCGGAAGCGGTCGACGCACGCTCGCGCAGCAGCGCGGTGGCCGTGATGTATTGCGGGATTCCGTTCGGCGGCGTGATCGCGTCGCTGATCGGCGTGCTGCTCGCAGGCGACACCGAATGGCGGCACATTTTCTATGTCGGAGGCGTCGGCCCGCTGCTGCTCGCGCCGCTGCTGCTCGCCCTGCTGCCCGAATCGCGTGCGTTCCTCGACGTCAGCGCATCGGGCGCGGCGCGCCCCAGCGTCGGACAGACGCTGTTCGGCGGCTCGCGCACCGGCACGACGCTGGCGTTGTGGCTCAGCTACTTCTGCACGCTGATCGTGCTGTATTTCCTGCTGAACTGGTTGCCGTCGCTGATGGCCGCGAAGGGGCTCGCGCGCAGCCAGGCCGGGATCGTGCAGATCTTCTTCAACATCGGCAGCGGCCTCGGCGTGCTCGGCATCGGCATGTCGATGGACCGCTTGCGTCCGTCGCGCGTGGTCAGCGGCATGTACGCGGGGATCGTGCTGTCGCTTGCCGCGCTGGCGATCGCGCCCGGACTCCTGTGGCTGTCCGCCGCCGCGTTCGCGGCCGGGATGTTCGTCGTCGGCGGCCAGTCGGTGCTGTATGCGCTGGCCGCGATCTATTACCCCACCGCGATGCGTGGCACCGGCGTCGGCTCCGCCGTTGCCGTTGGCCGCCTCGGCTCGGTGGTCGGGCCGCTCGCCGCCGCCGAGCTGCTCGCAATGGGCCGCAGCGCGTCGGTCGTGATCGGCGCGAGCATTCCCGTCACGCTCGTCGCGGCCGTGGCCGCGCTGCTGCTGATCCGCCGCCCGCAGGCGGAGGACTGAGGTTTCGCTTTTTTCGATACGCGCCGTCAGAGCGCGCCATTCAACATGGTCTGGAGACGCAACGATATGAAGACGAAGACAAGGAACGGCCTGCTGGCCGCCGGCGCATGCTGCGCGCTCGCCGCAACCGGCGCGCACGCGCAGTCGAGCGTGACGCTGTACGGGATCATCGACACGGGCGTGGAGTTCGTGTCGCACGCGAACGCGGCCGGCGATCACGTGGTGCGCATGCCGGGCGTGACGGGCGAGCTGCCGTCGCGCTGGGGGCTGCGCGGCACGGAGGATCTCGGCGGCGGTTATCAGGCGGTGTTCACGCTCGAAAGCGGCTTCAACGTGCGCGGCGGCGATCTCGGCCAGGGCGGCCGGCTGTTCGGCCGGCAGGCGTTCGTCGGGCTGAAGGGCGGCTTCGGCACGCTCGCGTTCGGCCGCCAGTACACGATGACCTACCTCGCGCTGCAGGGCGCGGACATCATCGGCCCCGACATCTACGGGCTCGGCTCGTTCGACGCCTACGTGCCGAACGGCCGCGCCGACAACGCGGTGACCTACCTCGGCACCTATCGAGGCGTGACGCTCGGCGCCGCGTATTCGTTCGGCCGCGACGGCGCGGGCACCGGCAACTCGCCGGGGCAGGGGACGTGCGCCGGGCAGGTGCCGGGAGATGCCACCCAGTGCCGCAACTGGTCGGTGATGCTCAAGTACGACAGCGCGTATTTCGGCGCGGCAGCGTCGTACGAGGAACAGCGCGGCGGCACCGGCGCGGCCGCCAACTTCTTCGACGGCATCGCCCCCGTCGCCTTCACCAGCAGCGGCGGCAAGGATGCCCGCACGCACCTGAGCGCGTACGCGCAGGCCGCCGGCGCGCGGATCGGCGCGGGCTGGATCGGGCGGCGCGTGTCGACCGGTTCGCCGGCCGCGCCCGGCGCGCATTCGGACCTGTTCTTCGTCGGCGCGTCGTATGCGGTGAAGCCCGATTTCGTCGTCGACGGCGAAGGCTACCGGATCGTCAACACCGCGCACGACACGCGCGCGACGATGGCGACGCTGCGCGCGACCTATCTGCTGACCAAGCGCACGGCCGTCTATGCGCAATCGTCGTATCTGTGGAACAGCGCGCACGCACGCTACGCGGTCAGCGGCGGCGGGCCCGGCACGACGCCGGGCGAAGGGATGGGGCAGCTCGGCGCGATGGTCGGCGTGCGGCACATGTTCTGATCCGGCAGCCAGACAAACGGGAGATATCTTGAACAGGAAATCTGCATTCCTCTGCATCGCGCCGCTCTCCGCGGCGGCCATGCTCGCCGGTTGCGGTGGCGACGACTCGGTCAGTTCCACGCCGACCCACCTGAGCGCCGCGACGCCGGCCGCGATGGCGCAGACCTGCGACGCGCTTGCCGCGAAGCTCGCGTATGCGAACACGTCGTTCACGTCGGTGACGACCGCGGCCGCCGGCGCGCTGACGGTGGCCGGCAAGCCGATCGCCGAGCACTGCGTGATCGAAGGGAAGATGAACGAGCGCGTGAGCGCGGTGGACGGCAAGACCTATGCGATCGGCTTCGAGATGCGCTTGCCGAAAGCGTGGAACGGCCGCTTCTTCTACCAGGCGAACGGCGGGCTCGACGGCAACGTCGTGACCGCGACCGGCGAGATCGGCGGCGGCGGGCCCCTGACCGACGCGCTGAACCAGGGTTTCGCGGTGATCAGCTCGGATTCCGGGCACAGCGCCGCGCAGAACCCGCTGTTCGGCCTCGATCCGCAGGCGCGGATCGACTACGGCTACGGCGCGGTCGATGCGCTCACGCCGATGGCGAAGCAGGTGATCCGGCTCGCGTACGGCAAGGCGCCCGATCGCAGCTATTTCGGCGGCTGCTCGAACGGCGGCCGTCACGCGATGGTCACCGCCGTGCGCAACCCGGCCGACTACGACGGCATCATCGCGGGCGATCCGGGTTTCCATCTGCCGAAGGCGGCGATCGGCGAGATGTACGGCGCGCAGCAGTTCGCGAAGATCGCGTCGGCGACCGGCGCGAACGGGCTGCCGGATATCCGCAGCGGCTTCAACGATGCGGAGCGGCAGTTCGTCGGCGCGAAGATCCTCGAGAAATGCGATGCGCTCGACGGCGCGGCCGACGGGATGGTGCAGGACGTCGCCGCGTGCCAGGCGCATTTCAGCGTCGAGGCCGATATCCCGACCTGCGCGAACGGCACCCGCACGGGCGCCTGCCTCACGCCCGCGCAGAAGACCGCGCTGGAGAACGTGTTCACGGGGGCGCGCAACAGCGCGGGCACGGCGCTCTACGCGAGCTTTCCGTACGATCCGGGCGTGGCCGGCGGCGGCTGGGCCGCGTGGAAGCAGTCGAATTCGGTCTCGCTCGATCCGGCCGCGATGGCGTTCACGTTCATGACGCCGCCGAAAACCGCCGCGGCGCTCGCGAACCTGCCTGGTTTCGCGCTCGGCTTCGACATGGACAACGATGCACCGGCGATCTTCGCGACGAACGGCGTGTACACGCAATCTTCATGGTCGTTCATGACGCCGCCCGACGAGACGAACCTGTCCGCGCTGAAGGCGCGCCGCGCGAAGCTGCTCGTCTATCACGGCACGGGCGACCCGGTGTTCTCGTTCAACGATACGCGCGACTGGTATGCGAAGGTCGCGCAGGCGAACGGCGGCGATGCGTCGGATTTCGCGCGTTTCTATCCGGTGCCGGGGATGAACCACTGTTCGGGCGGGCCGGCGGCCGACCAGTTCGACATGCTGACGCCGCTCGTCGCGTGGGTCGAGCAGGGCCAGGCGCCTGCCGCGATCGTGGCCGCCGCGCGCGACACGACCAACGCGGTGCCGAATGCGGACGTGCCCGCCTCGTGGGGCGCGGGACGCACGCGGCCGTTGTGCCCGTATCCGCAGGTCGCGCGCTACAACGGCTCGGGCGACGTGAATTCGGCGGCGAGCTTCAGTTGTCGTTGACGTAGCCGTCGACGGGAAGCGGCCGGCGCGGGCAGTCTCGCGCCGGCCGTTTCATTTTTGCCGGCAGGCGCGTACTTACTCGCCGAGATCGAGCGGCACGTCGAGCCCGACCTTCACGCGGCTCATGCTCACCAGCGTCTTGAACCGCTTCACGTTGTTGTTCGCGAAGAACAGCTCGCGCGTGAGCGCGTTGTACTGATCCATGTTGCGCACCGCGAGGATCAGCACGAAATCCCATTCCCCCGTCACGTAGTAGCACTGCTGGATCTGCGGACAGCGCTCGAACGCGCGCTTCATCGCATCGAGCTGATCGATCTGCTCGCTCTCGACCTCGACGTTCACGACGATCGTCAGCGGATGGTCGACCTTGTCCGGCGCGATCACGGCCGTATAGCGCTCGATCACGCCGTCTTCCGCGAGGCGCTTCAGCCGCCGGTTCACGGCGGCGGTCGACAGGTTGACGCGCGCGCCGAGCTCGGCCTGCGGCGTGTGCGCGTCGCGCTGCAGCTCCGCCAGCAGCTTGCGGTCGAACGCATCGAGTGGGGTCGTCATGATCGCGCGTGAGCCTTCGAAAGAATGAGAAATTTTTGCGTTGAAGCCGTCGATTTGGCGATTTTATTGACCGGCCCGCGCAATATTATTTTTCGAACCGACGGCGAGCGCAACTGGCGCTCGCCCGATCCGACCCACCCGACGGACCGCCCGCGCGGTCCCGCCCCAGGAGCCCTCCGCCATGCTGATCGCCAACCCGCGCGCGTCGCGCACCGCGTACCCGAACGCGCTGCGTCGCGTGATGAACATCGCATCGGCCGACGAAAGCGGCGCATGGCTGTCGCACTGGCCGCTCGTCGGCAACGCGCGCACGCCGCTGCGCGCGCTGCCCGATCTTGCCGCGCGGCTCGGCGTCGCGAGCGTCCGCGTGAAGGACGAGTCGTGCCGCTCGCCGCTCGGCAGCTTCAAGGCGCTCGGCGCGCCGATCGCGCTGGTGCGGCTCGTGAAGCGGCTGCGGCGCACGCGGGATCTCGAGCCACGTGGGCTCGTCACCGGCGCGTACGCGGCGGAGCTGGCCGACCTGACGGTGATCAGCGCGACCGACGGCAACCACGGCCGGGCGCTGGCCGCCGCCGCGCGCGCGATCGGCTGCGGCTGCGTGATCGTGCTGCACGCGAACGTCGACGCCGAGCGCGAACGCGCGATCGCGGCGTACGGCGCGCGGATCGTGCGCATCGCGGGGAACTACGACGAATCGGTCGTCTGCGCGGCGCAGCTCGCGCAGGCGAACGGCTGGCATGTCGTGTCGGACACGTCGTACGACGGCTACGAAGCGATTCCGCGCGACGTGATGCAGGGTTACGGCGTGATCGCCGCCGAAGCGGCCGCGCAGGCGGCGCAGGACGACGGGCGGCCGTTCACGCACGTGTTCCTGCAGGGTGGCGTGGGCGGCCTCGCCGCGGGCGTCGCGAGTTATCTCTGGGAACGCGACGGCGTGCGGCGGCCGCGCTTCGTCGTCGTCGAGCCGCGCCAGGCCGATTGCCTGTACCAGAGCGCGTTGGCCGGCCGTGCGACGAAGGCGACCGGCAGCGTCGATTCGGTGATGGCCGGGCTCGCGTGCGGCGAGGCGTCGCCGCTTGCATGGGATTTCCTCGAGAGGTGCATCGACCACTTCATGCTGATCGACGACGAAGACGCGGTGCAGGCGATGCGCGGCCTTGCGGCCGGCAGCGCCCGCGACGTGCCGGTCGTCGCCGGCGAATCGGGCGCGGCCGGCGTGGCTGGCCTGACGGCACTGATGCGCGACCCGGCGCTCGCGCGGCAGGCCGGGCTCGACGCGAACGCGCATGTGCTGGCGATCAATACCGAAGGCGCGACGGCGCCGTCCGTGTACCGGCACTGCGTCGGCGAAACGGCCGACGCGGTGCGCGCGCGGCAGCGCGACTGGCTGGACCGCGTGGCGGTGGCGGCCTGAACGACATGACGACCGACGAGGCGAACGCAATGGAAACAATCGAGGAAAGCACGCTGCAGGCGCGACTGAAGACCTGGCGCCGCCATCTGCACCAGTATCCTGAAACGGGTTTCGAGGAAGTGAACACGTCGGACTACGTCGCGCGCATCCTGACGACGCTCGGGCTCGACGTGCATCGCGGGATCGGCGGCACCGGGCTCGTCGCGAACCTGACGGCCGGCACCGGCAAGCGCGCGATCGGCATCCGCGCGGACATGGACGCGCTGAACATCGCCGAGCACGCGCCGGGCCGCGAACATGCATCGCGCACGCCGGGCAAGATGCATGCGTGCGGGCACGACGGCCACATGTCGATGGTGCTCGGCGCCGCGCAACTGCTGGCCGAGCGCAAGGATTTCGACGGCACCGTGCGCTTCATCTTCCAGCCGGCGGAGGAGCACGGCCGCGGCGCGAAGGCGATGATGGCCGACGGATTGTTCGAGCGCTTTCCGGTCGACGCGATCTTCGGCGCGCACAACATGCCCGGCATGCGCGCGGGCACGTTCTCGACACGCGCCGGCGGCATCATGGCGAGCGAGGACAATTTCGTGATCCGAATCGATGGGCGCGGCACGCATGCGGCGCGGCCGCACATGGGCATCGATCCGATCGTGATCGGCGCGCAGGTCGTGCTCGCGCTGCAGACGATCGTGTCGCGCAATCTCGACCCGGGCCAGCAGGCGGTGATTTCGTGCACGGAGTTCATCACCGACGGGCTGCGCAACGTGCTGCCGTCAACCGTGACGATCAAGGGCGACACGCGCAGCTATTCGCGGGACGTGCAGGCGCTGCTCGAAACGCGGATGCGCGAGATCAGCGAAGGAATCTGCCGCACGCATGGCGCGACCTGCACGTTCGAGTACACGCACGAGTTCGCGCCGACCGTGAATTCGCCGGAATGGGTCGACACGGCGGTGCGGGCCGCGGCGCAGGTCGCGGGCGCGGAGGCGGTGAATGCCGACGTGCAGCCGATGATGATCTCGGAGGATTTCGGCGCGTTCCTGCAGGCGGTGCCCGGCAATTTCGTGTTCATCGGCAACGGTGAAGCGGGTGGCCACGGCGGCGTGCCGCTGCACAACGCGACGTACGACTTCAACGACGCGATCCTGCCGGTGGGCGCGCGGTATTTCGCGGAAGTGGCGCGGCGGGCGTTGCGGGCCGCGTAGCGCGTGCTGCGGGACGGTACGCGCTCGCGCGAGCACCGTCCCGCGCGTCGTCACGTCACACCAGTTCGCCGAGGCACGCGTCGAACTGCGCGACGAGCCGGTCGACATCGTCGGCCGTCGTCTGCGGACACACGAGCATCATGTTGTGGAACGGCGTGATCAGCACGCCGCGATTCAGCAGGTACAGGTGCACGATGTGCTCGAGTTCGCTGTCGAGTTGCGCGCCGGCCAGCGTGCCGTTGCGCGGCGGCGCGGACGCGAACTGGAATTCGGTGCGCGCGCCGATGCGCGTCACGCACCACGGCAGCCGGTGTTTCGCGATCGCCTGCTCGAGCCCCGTCGCCAGCCGCGCGGCGAGTTCGAACATGTGTGCATACGCGGCGTCGGTCGCGACGTCGGCCAGCGTCGCGCGCATCGCATGCATCGCGAGCATGTTCGCGGTAAGCGTCGTGCCGATGCCCGAATGGCCGGGCGGCGCGTTCAGCTTGGCCTGCTTCGCGCGTTCCGCGAATTCGGCGCTGAAGCCGTATACCGCGCACGGCACGCCGCCCGCGATGGGCTTGCCGACCACCAGCATGTCCGGTTCGAGAGCGTGCGCGACCGCATAGCCGCCGGGGCCGCTGCTGATCGTGTGCGTCTCGTCGATCACGAGCAGCGTGCCGTAGCGGCGCGTCAGTTCGCGCGCGGCCGCCCAGAAGCCCGGGTCGGGCAGCACCATCCCGATGTTCGTCATCGCGGGCTCGGCCAGCACGCACGCGACGTCGCCATCCTTCAATGCGGCTTTGAGCGCGGCCAGGTCGTTGAATTCGACGACGCGCGTGTTGGCGAGCAGGTCGTAGGATTGCCCGAGCAGGCTGTCGCGCTGAACCGGGCGGCCGTCGACGAGATCGACGAATACGTCGTCGACCGTGCCGTGATAGCAGCCGTTGAACACGACGATCGTGTTGCGGCCGGTGGCCGCGCGTGCCCAGCGCAGCACGAAGCGGTTCGCGTCGCTCGCGCTCAGCGCGAATTGCCAGACCGGCAGCTTGAAGCGGCGCGCGAGTTCGCGCGACACCCATGCGGCGTCTTCGCTCGGCAGCATCGTCGTATAACCGCGCGTGGCCTGTTCGACGAGCGCGCGGGCGACCGGTTCGGGCGCGTGGCCGAACATCGCGCCCGTATCGCCGAGGCAGAAATCGACATAGCGATGGCCGTCGACGTCGGTGAACGTCGCACCGCGCGCCTCCTTCACATACAGCGAGAACGGTGTCGACCAGTCTTGCATCCAGTGCAACGGCACGCCGAACAGCAGGTGCTCGGACGCTTCCGCGGACAGCGCGCGGGAGACCGGCATGGCTTCGGTGAACGCTTGGCGCTCGCGATCGAACAAGGCGCGGGCGCGGATGAGGTCGACTCCGTGGCGGGAAGGCAAAGGCAGCTCCTGGGCTGTGAACAAGGAGAAACGATAGCGCGGGCGGCAGGGGGCTGAACAGGGGCGGAATTCCCGAGGCGTGATGGCGGGGGAACGCCCGGGCGCGTCCTGTTCGATTTCAAGATGGCGCGAGTGAATCGAAGCTGTGCCGGATACTGACCGGCGCGCGAATTGGCGCGGGAGGCGATCGAATCCGACGAGGATTTTTAGCTAAAGTTTTTGCGCATAAAGGTACGACAACGTATCTTTAGAGACGGTCTGTCAGAAGTGAGTGTGCGCACACATTCATAGCATCGAACCAATGAGAGTGCAGTCGAAGACAGGAATCTGCCTTGATATGATCCTGCCTGGATGGTGTTATGTGGTACGACGACGTATGAATTGACGCCGAACGGCGGGACCCACCACGCTTCCAGGCGATCGTCGCGCAGGGGCCGGGGCGCGTCCGACTGCAACGGCACGCCGCCCCCGCCTGCCGTGCGGCCGATCCCCGGCGCGACGACGGGCAACTGCGACTTCGGCACGCCCGTCGCAATGGGCACGCCGACAGTCACGTCGCCGGGGCCGGTCCAAACGTTCAACATGAAGCGCGATGACGCCGACGAACGTGACGATCACCGACAAGCGGCGATGCCATGAGGCGAGGGGGGCATTCGCGTGCGGCGTGGTCGGCCGATGCACGCGAACGCAACGGCAAATACGGAAGCGGACGAACGTGAACGCGTTACGCGAGCGTCTTGATCATGTAGTGCTCGTCGTAGAACCGGCCGTCGACGAACATCGAGCGCGGCTCCGTGCCGAACCGCACGAACCCTTGCGACGCATACAGCCGCTCCGCGTTGCCGTTGACCTCGTTTACGCACAGCATCAGCTGCTTGCACTGCCACGCCTGCGCGGCATGCTCGGTCGCGCTTTCGAGCAGCGCCTGCGCGATGCCGCGGCCGCGATACGCGGGCTCGACGAACACGCCCCAGATCGTCGCCTTGTGCGCGATCTTCGCGCGCGCATCGCGGCGTACACCGGTGATGCCGACGAGCGTATCGCCGTCGAACGCGCCGAACACCGCGCGCTCGTGGTTCGGCGTGAGGCGCGTCGCGAATTCGTCGACCGGCACCTGGGATTCCTCGTCGAGCGTCGGCAGGAAGGACGTGGGCGCGGTATCGACCGCACGTAGGCGAACGGTCTGGAAACGGGCGGCGTCGGCCGCATCGAGCAGGCGGGTCGTGATCGTCATCGGCGGGATTCCGGTTGAGAGGCGTGCATGCCGGCGCGGGCTGCCGTAGCCGCGGGATGCATCGTCCTCATCCTAATGGGAATTCGGATGTCGCGTGGCGCCGTTCGGCGCGTTGCGCATTTCGGCGGCGCCGGAGCGTGGCGGCCGTGCGCGCATGGCGGGTCACGCGGCCGTGCCGGCGTGACGGAAGGGACGACGTGCGCGCGATCAGATCACGCGCACGCAACGGGCATCAATCAATACCGCGACAGCTGATTGCCGTTGATCTGCACGCGGTCACCCGGACGCAGGTTGCCGGGCGACTGCACGTCGAACGAGCGCATCGAGCCGTCGCTGACCTGCACGTCGATCCGGTAGCTGCTCGGGCCCTGCGCGGCACCCATCTGCTGACCGATCTGGTTGCCCGCCACCGCGCCGCCGAGCGCGCCGATGACGGTCGCCGCATCGCGGCCGTGACCGCGGCCGACCTGGTTGCCGAGCACGCCGCCGATGAGCGCGCCGACGACGGTACCGGCCACGCCCGACGGGCCGACCGAGCCGTTGACCGGCTGGATGTTCGCGACGGTGCCGTATTGCGTGCCGTACGGATTCGCGTATTGCTGTTGCGGGTTGCCGTACTGGTCATACGGCTGCGAGCCGTATTGCGACGGGTTGCCGTATTGATCGTACGGCTGCGGCGCCGGGTTCGGATACGCCGGTTGCTGCTGCACGTAGCCCGGCTGCGAATACGCGGGCTGCGCGTAGCCGGGCGTCGCGTATTGCTGCTGCTGCGGATAGCCCGGCTGCGCGCCGTAGTAGCCGGGTGCGACGCAGGCGGTCAGGGGAAGCGCCGCCACGGCGACGAGCGAGGCGAACAGAACGGTCTTCGTGGAGGGCATGCGCATCATGATGTTTCCTGCATCGGCAACGTGTCCGCCGATGGATTCCCGTCATGGGTGGCGAACTCGGCGTGAGTATAAGGAATGGCCGGATGCGCGTCCGGTGCGGCCGGGTAACAACGTGTAAAGTCTGTTGCCGCGTAAATCGCTGCGCCGGCGCGGCGTTCGAGCCAGGCCCGACAACGGCGCGAAGCGGTTTCCAGTCATCCGCGTGCCGGTGATGCGGCCCGCTTGTTTCATGCGGCGTGTCGGCCCTCCGTTGCGATCGAACCCCTGCGTCACGCGAGACCCGGCGGGCGTGTGCGGCACACATCGCGAAATCGAATGCGCGGCATCGCGACATTTAATTGGCCGCGGGCGGCAGCGTCCGATATCGTGGCCGGATTCTCTGCCAGCGGTCGCGTCGCGCCGGCTACGGATCCTTCCCTGTCCGCGCCGGCGGCGCGCCGCGACCGCCCCACCTTCCAGGCCATGACCGAACGATTCTTCATCAATGCCGTCGATGCCGGCGGCCAGCCCGTCAACCTCGTCGTCCGCGACGGCCGCTTCACGGCGATCGGCGCCGATTGCGCAGCCGCGCCCGGCGCGGAGACCATCGACCTCGACGGCCGCGTCGTGCTGCCCGGCTTCGTCGACGGCCACATCCACCTCGACAAGAGCTTCGTCGGCGCTCGCTGGGTGCCGCACGAATCGGTCGGTTCGCTGCGCGAGCGGCTCGCGGTCGAGAAGCGCCAGCTTGCCGCCGCACCGCCGATCGTCGAGCGCGCGAACGCGCTGATCGCGCAGGCCGCCGCATTCGGCACGATCGCGATGCGCAGCCACGTCGACGTCGATGCGACGACGGGCCTGTCGAACCTGCAGGCCGTGATGGCCGCGCGCGAGCAATGGCGCGGGATCGTCGACATCGAACTGGTCGCGTTTCCGCAGGCCGGCGTCGTGACGTGCCCGGGCACGGCCGCGATGCTCGACGCGGCCGTGCGCGAGGGTGCGGACGTCGTGGGCGGGATAGATCCGACGACGCTCGACGGCGACGCGGACGGCCAGCTCGACATCGTGTTCGGCATCGCGGAGAAACGCGGCGCGAAGATCGACATCCACCTGCACGAGCCGGGCGAGATCGGCATCGCGCAACTGCTGCGGATCGCGGCGCGCACGCGTGCGGCCGGGCTCGGCGGGCGCGTGAACGTGAGCCATGCGTACGCGCTCGGCCAGGTGAGCGATGACGATGTCCGGCGCACCGCGGCGGCGCTGGCCGAAGCGGGCGTATCGATCCTGACGAATGCGCCGGGCGATTGCGCGTTTCCGCCGGTGCGGTTGTTGCGCGACGCGGGCGTGCACGTGTTCGCGGGCAACGACAACATTCGCGACGCGTGGTGGCCGTACGGCAACGGCGACATGCTGCAGCGCGCGATGATGGTCGGCTACCGGTCGGGTTTCTACACCGACGAAGCGCTCGGCATCGCGCTCGACATGGCGACGTACGCCGGCGCGCGCGTGATCGGCAACGCGCACTACGGCATCGCGGTGGGCTGCGATGCGAGTTTCGTCGCGGTGCGCGCGCCGAACGCGGCGGCGGCCGTCGCCGGCGTGCCGGCCGAACGCTGGGTGTTCCGCCGCGGCGAAAGCGATACGGGGGCGCCGTTCGCGCCGTCGCTGCGCTTCACGCGCTGACCCACCGGCCGGCGGCACGGCATGCGCCGTGCCGGCCTTGCACTGACCGACTTCACCGGAATCGACATGACGAACCTGCTGATCCGCAACGTCCGCACGAGCGCCGACACCGCACTCGACATCCTGATCGAAGGCGACCGCATCGCGCGTGTCGGCCCGTCGCTCGACGCGCCCGCCGGCTGCGTGATCGAGGACGGCGCGGGCGCGCTCGCGCTGCCCGGCCTCGTCGAAGGCCACACGCATCTCGACAAGACGCACTGGGGGATGCCGTGGTATCGCAACCAGGTCGGGCCGCGTCTCGTCGACCGCATCGAGAACGAACGCCACTATCGCGCGACGAGCGGCCACGACGCGGGCGCCGCGTCGCTCGCGCTGGCACGAGCCTTCCTCGCGGCCGGCACGACGCGCATCCGCACGCACGTCGACGTCGATACCGAAGCGGGCCTGCGCCACCTGCACGGCGTGCTCGCGACGCGCGAGACGCTGCGCGGGCAAGTCGACATCCAGATCGTCGCGTTTCCGCAGTCGGGCGTACTCAAGCGGCCGGGCACCGATGTGCTGCTGTCCGATGCGCTCGGCGCCGGCGCCGACCTGCTCGGCGGACTCGATCTGTGCGCGATCGAAGGCGATCCGGTCGAGGCGGTGGACGTGCTGTTCGCGATCGCGGAGCGTCACGGCCGCGGGCTCGATATCCATCTGCACGAGCGCGGGTCGATGGGCGCGTATTCGCTCGACCTGATCCTGCAGCGCACGGCCGCGCACGGCATGCAGGGGAAGGTCACGATCAGTCATGGTTTCTGCCTGGGCGATCTCGCCGAACGCGAGCGCGATGCATTGCTCGCGCGAATGGCCGCGCTCGGGGTGGCGATCGTCACGACCGCGCCGGCGGCGGTGCCGGTGCCGCCGGTCGCCGCGTGCCGCGCGGCGGGCGTGATCGTGATCGGCGGCAACGACGGCATACGCGACACGTGGACGCCGTACGGTTCGCCCGACATGCTCGAACGCGCGATGCTGATCGGCATGCGCAACGATTTCCGCCGCGACGATGCGCTCGAAGTCGCGCTCGACTGCGTGACGCACGGTGCGGCGCACGGCTGCGGTTTCGCGGATTACGGGCTGCAGCCGGGCAGCCGTGCGGACGTCGTGCTCGTCGACGCGCTGACGTTCGCCGAGGCCGTCGTCGCGCGGCCGGTGCGGCGTCTCGTCGTATCGTCGGGGGCGATCGTCGCGCGCGACGGCGCACTCGTCTGAGCATGGCGTCGCGCCGGTATGATCGGGTTTTCAGCCGGATTTCCGGGGAGACGACGATGCGACGCACGACAGCGGCACGGGCCGCACGATGGACGGCGGCGGCCTTGTTCGCCGTGACGGCCGCGCACGCGGTGGCGGCCGATCCGGCCGATGCGCGGCAGGAAGCCAACCGGCGGACGGTGCTCGCGTTCTACGAGAAAGGCCTCAACGAAAAGGATGCGGAGGCCGCGCTCGCGTATGTCGGCGATCGCTACGTGCAGCACAACCCGAACGCGGCCGACGGCCGCGACGGTTTCCGCAAGTTCGTCGCCTTTCTGCGCGACACCTATCCGCAGTCGCACAGCGAGATCAAGCGTTCGTTCGTCGACGGCGACTACGTGATCCTGCACGTGCACGCGGTGCGCGAACCCGGCACGCGCGGCAGCGCGATCATGGACATCTTCCGGCTCGAGCACGGCAAGATCGTCGAGCACTGGGACGTGAACCAGCCGGTGCCCGAGCAGGCCGCGAACGGCAACACGATGTTCTGACATGTCCGGGGCAGTGAGCCTCGTGCGTTGCCCCTGGATGAAACCCGCGCGGCTTATCGCCCCTCGAGTTCCAGCATTGCCGCGAGCGCTTTCGTCAGCTCGCTGACCATCGGGTCGGCCGTCGGCCGGTGCAGGATCGCGATATCCATGTTCTCGATCGGCGCGAAGCCCTGCTTCGCGGTCAGCACGACGTGCTCGTCGGTCACCACGCGCGCGGGCAGCACGCTGATGCCGAGCCCGTCCGCGACGGCCGCCTGGATGCCGCTCAGGCTCGACGTCGTGAAGCTGATGCGCCAGCGGCGGCCGCGCTCCTCGATCGCCTTGATCATGTCGTCGCGGTAGAGCCCGCGCGGCGGAAACACGACGATCGGCACCGGGTCGAGATCGATCGACGGATGCTTCGCGCTGTCGATCCAGCGCAGCTTCTCGGGCCAGCGCACGACGGCCTCGCGGCTGTCGCGCCGCTGCTTGATCAGCACGAGATCGAGTTCGCCGCGATCGTACGCGGCGCAGATGTCGCGGCTCAGCCCGCACGTCACTTCGAGCTTGACCTGCGGATGCTCGCGCTTGAATGCCGCGAGCGCGTGCGTCGTGCGGCCCGCCGCGAAATCGTCGGGCACGCCGAGCCGGATCGTCAGCGCGACCGTGGCGCCCGACAACGCTTCCAGCATTTCGTCGTTCAACGCAAGCATGCGCCGCGCATAGCTGAGCACCGTCACGCCCGCATCGGTCGGCCGGACATCGCGCGTGCCGCGATCGAGCAGGCGGTGGCCGGCGATTTCCTCGAGCCGGCGCACCTTCTGACTGACCGTCGACTGCGTCGAATGCAGGCGCGCGGAAGCCGTCGTGAAGCTGCCGCAGTCGGCGACCATCACGAGCGCGCGCAGCAGGTCGAGGTCGAACAGGGGTCTATTCATTTTTGCACTTTTGCAGATTCGAGCATTGCATTTCCACATGCATGCGACGACTTTTAACATGCGCGGACGGCGCGGGCAATCGCGGTTTGGCCGGACTTGGGGCGGCGCGTTTCGCGGGCTTTTGAGGCGCCTGACGACATCCTGCGGATGACGCTCGCGCCCGGCGCCGACCTGCGCGGCACGCACCGGTATCGCGACACCGCATTGAATCCGGCGGCCGAACGCGGTCGTGTCGAGACGGTGCGCAGGCTGATCGATGCGGGCGTGGCCGGGGTTAGCGGCGGCGCGATTTGGGCTCGGGCGTGCCGCCGGGGAGTTTTCGCAGGAAGGCGTCGGCGAGTTCAACACAAGAGTCGAACGACGGCGTGTAGCCGAGTGTCCGGATGTCGTCGAACCGCGGCCGTACGAACGTGCGAGGCTCGTTGAGCAAACGCAGAAACGTGTCGCGATGCCGAACGGGAAACGCAGCGGTTTCGATCAAGCTTGCCGGCTCCCGATCGATGACCAGGCACAAGTCGAACAGGTCCCGCGCGGTTGGACGATCGCCGCGGAAGTCCACTGCGGTATGGAGCGAGTGACCGGCAGGTTCGATGAAACATCGGGCAATCTATCGCCACGGCTACCGGTATAGACCGCTATCTCTTGCGTTTCGTCGCGGACGGGTGTCGCGCACGGGAGCACCTGAATTCCGCATAGAAATGCGTTGAATCGAAGACTCCCCTGCCTCCCTGGTCCTCATCTCCCGTCGGTCCATCGCGCTCCCTTGTTTCCCTGCTTGCACTCGAAATTTATGCGGTCTAGACTGCATCCCAGTCTCATCGAAGTCCCGCCTTTCGCGCACCGCGCCGGCTCTCCGGCGCGGCGCCTCCACCGGACGCCGGCGTCGCCCGCCGCGTCGAGACCTGCAAGGACCCGCCATGAACTGCACTGCAACGCTCCTCGTTACCGCGCTGGCATTCGCGCCGCTCGTGTCGTTCGCCCAGGACACGTCGACGATCCGCTGGGGCATCGACCCCACGTATCCGCCGTTCGAGGCGAAGCAGCCCGACGGCTCGCTCGCCGGTTTCGACATCGACCTGCGCAATGCGATCTGCGAGCAGCTGCATGCGAAGTGCGTGTGGGTCGAGCAGGGCTTCGACGGGATGATTCCGGCGCTGCGCGCGCGCAAGTTCGACGTGATCATGTCGGCGATGACGGCCACCGACGAGCGGCTCAAGCAGATCGACTTCTCGAACAAGCTGTATGCGTCGCCGGGTGCGCTCGTCGCGCCGGTCGGCTCGAAGCTGCTGCCGACCGCCGCGTCGCTCGCGGGCAAGCGCATCGGGATCGACCAGGGCACGACCCAGGAGGCGTACGCGAAGGCCGAATGGGCGACCCGGGGCGTGACGATCGTCTCTTACCAGAATCAGGACCAGGTGTACCAGGATCTCGTCAACGGCCGCCTCGACGCGACCTTCCAGGACAAGACGCAAGCCGGCTACTCGTTCCTGAAGACGCCGCGCGGCAAGGGCTACGCGTTCGCCGGCCCCGACGTGACCGACGCACGGATCACCGGCTACGGCGTCGCGATGGGCGTGCGCAAGGGCGACGCGGACATGAAGAAGCGGCTGAACGACGCGATCGTCGCGATCCGCGCGAACGGCACATACCAGAAGATCGCCGCGAAATATTTCGACTTCGACATCTACGGCGCGAAGCAGCAGCTGACTTCGGCGCCGTGACCCGGTGATTCATTCAATGGACAGGCACACCATGACGAGTATCCAGGATCGAGTCGCGCAAGCCGTGACGCCCGAACTGATTGCCGCGTTCCGCGAGGAAGGCGCGGTCTGCATCAAGGGCATCTTTTCACCCGACGAAGTGGCCGCGCTGCGGGCCGGCATCGACGTGAATCTTGCCCGGCCGAGCGCGCGCGCGAAAGTCGCGAGCCGGCCCGACGATCCCGGCTGGTTCTTCGAGGATTTCTGCAACTGGCAGCACAACGACGCGTATCGCGACTTCATCGTGCGCTCGCCGGCGCCGTCGGTCGCCGCCGCGCTGATGGGAACCGGGCGCGTGCGACTGCATCACGACCACCTGCTCGTGAAGGAGCCCGGCACGCGGCAGCGCACGCCGTGGCACCAGGACCAGCCGTACTACAACATCGAAGGCGACGACAACGTCAGCATGTGGATTCCGGTCGATCCGGTGCCGCTCGAATCGACGCTGGAATTCGTCGCGGGCTCGCATCGCGGGCCGTGGCTGATGCCGCGCACGTTCATGGACAAGGAAGCGAAGTGGTTCCCGGAAGGCAGCCTGGCCGACCTGCCCGATATCGAAGCCGACCGCGCGGCGTTCCCGATCCGCCGCTGGGCGCTCGAGCCCGGCGACATGGTGTGCTTCCGGATGCTCACGCTGCATGCGTCGGGCGGCACGCGGAACCGCCGGCGCGCGTTCTCGATCCGCTTCGTCGGCGACGATATCCGTCACGCGCCGCGCCGCTGGAAAACGTCGCCCGACTTCCCCGGGCTCGCGGAGCAGCTGGCCGACGGCGCACCGCTCGACCATCCGCTGTTTCCGGTCGTGTGGTCGCGCGGCGCGGGGCAGGTCGGCGCGATCTGACCGGCGCGGCGAACGAACGCGGCGGCCGTTTCGTCATGAAACGGCCGCCGTGTCCATTGGCGCGTACGGGGAAAGATCAGGTCGGGTGGCGCCCGGCGCCCGGCTTGAAGCGCGAGCCGAGCCGGTAGCGGTTGCCCGGATGCAGGAAATGCACGAACGTGACGGGCAGCCCGTCGGTCCACGTGCGGCGCGTGAGCGTGAGGCACGGCTCGTCGGCGCGCATGTCGAGCAGCCGCGCCTGCTCGACGGTCGGCAGCGACGCGTCGACGACGTGCTCGATTTCCAGTTCGTAGTGCGACACGTTGTTGTACAGGTACTCGGACGGCGGCTCGGTCTGGAAATCCTGGTCGATGAAGCCGGGCGCCGCGGCCGGGTTCACGTAGCGGTCCTCGAGCTGGATCGGGCGGCCGTTTTCCTCGTGCACGCACACCACATGAAAGACCGGCGTATTGACCGGCAGCCCGAACGCGGCCGCCACGTCGAACGATGCCGGCTCGCTCGCCCGGCTCAGCACGCGACAGCGATATTCGTGGCCGCGCGCGCGGATTTCGTCGCGGATGTGCGCGATCATCAGCAGGTTCGACTGCGGCTTCACCTCGGCGACGAAGGTGCCGACGCCCGCGATGCGCTTCAGCACGCCTTCCTCGGTCAGCTCGCGCAGCGCGCGGTTGACCGTCATGCGCGCGACGCCGAACTGCGCGGCGAGATCGAGCTCGGACGGGATGCGGTCGCCCGGGCGCCAGTCGCCGGACTCGACGTTCTGGCGAACGAGCGTCTTGATCTGCTGGAACGGTGCGGCGGCCTTCGTGACCATCAAGGAGGTTTCCGTGGGTGAAATACCAGCGGGATTCTATCGTCTTTGCCCGGTGGCGCTCCGGACGCGGCCTTGCGGGCGGCCGCTGATCCGACGACTCCTTTCCGTCCGTCGACAGGGGGGCGATGTCGATTACAGGTTCCGCACGTCGGCCGTCGGCTCGGCGCCGAACGCATCGCTCAGCGCATAGCCGATCAGCTGGCGTGCGGCGGCCTCGGGCGTCGCGAGCGCGCCGCTCGATTTCAATTCGTCGAACTTCTCGCGCATCGGGAAGTTGTCTTCGCTGGTCGAGCGGATCGTCGCCTGCATGCCCGTGTCGACGACGCCCGGCGCCACGCTGCAGATCCGCAGCGGGCCGTTCGCATCGAGCGTGACCGCGCGTGCATGGTGATCGAGCGCGGCCTTGGTCGCGCAGTAAACGCTCCAGCCCGCGTATGCGTTGCGGGCCGCGCCGCTCGACAGGTGCAGGATCCGGCATTCGGTCGCGACCGAAGCCGCTTGCGCGAGCGCGGCCGACAGCATCAGCGGCGCCGCGACGTTCAGGCCGACTGCACGCGCGACGATCGCCGGATCCTGCGTGGCGAGCGGGCCGATCGGATCGACGATGCCTGCGTTGTTGAACAGCAGCACGAGCGACGCGCCGTCGACGAAGCGGCGCAGCGTGTCGCCAGCGAGCCAGGCTGCGACGGCCGTGGTGTCGGACAGGTCGATCTCGACTTCGGAGAAGCGGTCGCCGGCTTGCGACGCGAGCGACGGATGGCGGCTGCGCGACACGCCGAGCACGGCGACGCCTTCCAGCAGCAGTTGTTCGGCGAGCGACGCGCCGAGGCCGCGCGTGTGTCCGGTGACGATGGCGCGCACGTGCGGCGCGGAAGAGGATGCAGTCATGGCAGTGAACCGGTGAAGGCGTGAACGGTGTTGACGGGCGGCGTGCATGCGCGGCGGCAGCACGATAAGGACGGGCGACGCGTGGCATCGGCGGGCGAAGACGATCGTGTGCGGCGCCACGGATACCGGGGTGAACGCATATCGTAGCGCCGGCATGTGTATCGCGCAAATGCCGGTGCGTGCGCGCAGGCAGTGCCGCGCGGTATCGGGCGCGCCGACAGGCTGGACGACAGCCCGCTGCGGCAAGTGCGCGCGCCGGCGCAGCGCGCGCCGCCGGGCCGTGCGTCGCGAGCTATCATATGGCTCGCCCGTGCGCGATGCCGGACGGGCCGCGATCGTTTCCCTTCACCTGCTGCACGCTGCGACGCCACTCATGAACACCACGCCGGATACGCCCACGCCACGCGCCCTTCGCGAACTCACGCCCCTCGAGGCCCGCATTCTCGGCGTGCTCGTCGAGAAACAGCACACGGTGCCGGATACGTACCCGCTGTCGCTGAACGCGCTGACCGCGGGCTGCAACCAGAAAACCGCGCGCGCGCCGGTGATGAACGTCAGCGAGGACGAGGTCACGACCGCGCTCGACGGGCTGAAGCACCTGAGCCTCGTGATGGAGGGCAGCAGCAGCCGCGTGCCGCGTTTCGAACACAACATGAACCGCGTGCTGGGCATCCCGAGCCAGGCGATCGCGCTGCTGACGATCCTGCTGCTCCGCGGCCCGCAGACGGCCGCCGAGCTGCGCCTGAACAGCGCGCGCCTGCACGGCTTCGCGGATATCTCGTCGGTCGAGGCGTTCCTCGACGAACTCGCGGCGCGCGCGCCGGCGCTCGTCGTCCGGCTGCCGCGCGCACCGGGCGCGCGCGAGAACCGCTGGATGCACCTGATGTGCGGCGAGGTGAACGTGGCCGATTTCGCCAGCGCGGAGGCCGGCGGCGCGGATGCGGTGCCGCCTTCCGAGTTCGAGGCGCTGAAGGCCGAGCAGAAGCGACTCGCGGATGAAGTGGCGCGACTGAATGCGCTGGTTCAGCGGATGGCGAGCGAACTCGGCATCGACGTCGACGCGCCGGGCGACGCCGGCTGACCGACAGCCTGCAACGCGCTCCTCGCTACCAGCGGCGCCCCGATTTCGCCGAAGCGTCGATATCCGGCGCCCACGCGAAATCGGTTTTCCTGCCCGTGCGCGCGTTTGTGTAGGGGATCGAATAGACCATCGCACCCTGGCTCATCATTTCGTATTCGCCGTCGATCGTGCCGTCGACCATTCCCCACCACGTCGTCGTGTATTG
Source organism: Burkholderia sp. Tr-20355 (assembly GCF_017104685.1). NCBI lineage: Bacteria > Pseudomonadati > Pseudomonadota > Betaproteobacteria > Burkholderiales > Burkholderiaceae > Burkholderia > Burkholderia sp. Tr-20355. Next base: position 55,792 of record NZ_JAAGPK010000025.1, read on the forward strand.
ATACGACCGGTCGGCTGCCAGCATTTCCGCGTCCCGGTGCTTGAACGGCAACGGAATGGCCGTGTTCGATTTCGCATGACGGACGATGCCACCTGACCATTTCGCGACGTCGTCGTGGTACATGCGCGGTTCGACGCGCACGGGTTGGCCGCCGGCTGTCCGGAAGCACGGCACTTTCGTGCTCACTTCGGCCGAGGCGGGCAATGCGATGCAAAGCATCAGCAGCGCGAGCGCTTTCTTCATGAGCGTATGTGAACGACGATGCGCCATTTCAACCCACGCTGATCCGCGTCGCACCTGCATCGACGAGCCGGAACAGCAGATCCTCGACGGCCGTCTCGGGCGCCGAGCCGAGATCCGCATTGACGCGCCACCCGTGTTCCGTGCGAACCGGTTCCGACAGGTAATGCACGATGCCGTGCAGCCCGTCTTCGGCCGGATCGTTCTCGTCGTCGACATCGAACCACGCGAGGAACCACGTCTTGAACGCATCGGCCGCCGCGCTTTCGTCGAGACCGTCGGCCTCGATCACGACCCAGTCCCATACGAACGGGCGGACTGACACGGCTGCCGTTTCGAGGTCGAACTCGAACGGGTCGAAATCGAGTTGCGTGGTCGAATCGATCATCACGGGCCGGCCGGCCGCTTCGCCTTCGGCCGCGATGGTGTCGGCGCGGCACGGCAGCGCGAGCGGCCCTTCAGTGGCGAGCGTGCCGTCGGCCTTCCGGTAGGCCGGCTCGACGATCACCGACGGTCGCGTGGCCGCTTTCGCGAGCAGGTCGGCGTAGGGTTGGCGGATGGCACTGAGCAGTTCGGATACGGTCATCGTGGCGAGTCCGTGGGGCGGGGAGCGAACGGTTGCAGAGCAGGCGGTGGACGGCGCGGACCGCCTCCTGCGACGGGCGGTTTCGTTACCGGACAGCGCCGATCGTACGGTACCCCGGCAAAACGCGAACAGTCGGCCGAACGGCCGGTGCGCATGCGTCGGCCGGCGAGGGTTTTAGACGTTTACCTTCAAACAATCGAAAACGCGCGTCGAACGCGTTCGCGTTGTGCTTCAATGAATCCGGTTTGTACTCCTACTAAAAAGACAGGTTCAGAACAGGCCGGATCATTCACTCACAGGAGACAGTCGATGGCACGGAAACGGTTTTGATGCGGCAGGCACGATGGTCTGCAATACCGCCGAACTTCCTTCGATGAAAGCAGGTTATCCCAGAGGCCCCCACCCATGTCCTCCAGACGACTCATGACCGTCGCGGCCGCCGTGTGCGCCGCGCTGGCCATCGCCGCACCGTCGGCCGGCGCCGCCGCGCCGACCGTGTCCGATCCGTTCTACACGTACACCGGCACCACGCCGCTGGCGTCGATTCCGCCGGGCACGGTGCTCAAGACGCGCAACGTCACCTATCACGTGGCCGGCATTCCGACCGCCGTGACCGCGCAGCAGTTGCTGTACCGCACCAACAACGCGCGGAACCAGCCCGTCGTCAACGTGACGTCGGTGATTCGCAGCCAGGTCAGCAACGGCCACGCCATTTCGTACCAGTCGGCCTACGATTCGCTGAACCCGTACGACGAGCCGTCGCAGGTGATCGCCGGCGACCGCGACGTGACCAAGGTCATCAACGTCGGCACGCTGCTCTACAGCGCGGAATCGATCCCGCTGTCGACGCTGCTGCTGCTCGGCTACAACATCATCGTGCCCGATACGGAAGGCCAGACGGCAGACTTCGCGGCCGGCCCCGAATACGGGATGACGACGCTCGATTCGATCCGTGCGGCGCTCAATACGCCGTCGACCGGCCTGAATCCGTCGAGCAAGGTCGCGATGATCGGTTATTCCGGCGGCGCGATCGCGACGAACTGGGCCGCGCAGCTCGCGCCGAGCTATGCGCCCGACGTCAACAAGCAGCTCGTCGGCGCGGCGGAAGGCGGCGTGCTGGTCGATCCCGCGCACAACCTGCGTTACGTCGACGGCAGCATCGTGTGGGGCGGCGTCGCGGCGGCGGCGCTCGCCGGGCTGGTGCGCGGCTACGACTTCGACCTGACGCCGTATCTCAGCGATACCGGCGTGGCCGTGTTCAAGGACATCCAGAACCAGTCGCTCGCGTACATCCTGCCGAAGTACACGGGGCTGCGCTGGGGCACGCTGTTCAAGCCGCAATACGCGAACGACATCAACAGCATCCCGGCGTACGTGACGTATGCGAACAAGGTGAATGCGGGGCTGGCCGCGTCGCCGACGATCCCGATGTTCATCGGCCAGGGCACGGCCGGGGTGCTCGACGGCACCTTCAGCAGCCAGGTGGGCGACGGCGTGATGCTCGCGTACGACGTGCGCGCGCTGGCGCAGAAGTTCTGCGCCAGCGGCACGCGGGTCACGTACACCGAGTATCCGCTCGAGCATGCGGGCGCGATCGTGCCGTGGGTGGCCGGGATGCTGCCCTGGCTCTACGACCGCTTCAACGGGAAAGCCGCGCCGAGCAATTGCTGGCTGACGTCGCTGCTGCCGAGCAACTCGCTGGCGCCCGAGACGTTGCATTAGGCGCGACGGCGTACGACTGGATGCATGGCCGGGCGATCTTTTTCGGGTCGCCCTTTTTTACGATGTTTCGACGTCGGTCGCGTGACCGGTGTGACGACTGTCCGCCTTCCCCTGCCGTCCCCCGCTGCCGCCTTCTCCGGGTGCCATAATCGAGCCTGCCCATCATTCCAGACGTCCCCCGGAGAATCACCATGCAGAACCTCGACAATCCTTCCCACGATCGCGAGGTAGGCAGCGCCGACGCGACGCAGGACACCACGCGCATCGACGACGTCCGCATCGGCGCCGTGCGCCCGCTGATTTCGCCGGCGCTGCTGCTGGACGAGCTGCCGGTGCCGGCCGGCACGCAGACGCTCGTCGAGGACACGCGCCGCGCGATCGGCGACATCCTGCACGGCCGCGACGACCGGCTGCTGCTCGTCGTCGGCCCGTGCTCGATCCACGATCACGACCAGGCGCTCGACTACGCGCGCCGCCTGAAAGCCGCCGCCGACGCGCTGAAGGACGACCTGCTGATCACGATGCGCGTCTACTTCGAGAAACCGCGCACGACGGTCGGCTGGAAGGGCTACATCAACGACCCGCGCCTGGACGGCAGCTTCCGCATCAACGAAGGGCTGCGCGCCGCGCGGCAGCTGCTGCTCGACATCAATGCGCTCGGCCTGCCGGCGTCGACCGAATTCCTCGACCTGCTGAGCCCGCAATACATCGCCGACCTGATCGCGTGGGGGGCGATCGGCGCGCGCACGACCGAGAGCCAGAGCCATCGGCAGCTCGCGTCGGGCCTGAGCTGCCCGATCGGCTTCAAGAACGGCACCGACGGCGGCGTGCAGGTCGCGTCGGATGCGATCGTCGCGGCCGCCGCGAGCCATGCGTTCATGGGGATGACGAAGATGGGGATGGCCGCGATCTTCGAGACGCGCGGCAACGACGACGCGCACGTGATCCTGCGCGGCGGCAAGACCGGCCCGAACTACGACGCCGAGCATGTCGAGGCATGCTGCGCGGTGCTGCGCAAGGCCGGGCTGCGCGAGCAGGTGATGGTCGACTGCTCGCACGCGAACTCGAACAAGTCGCACGACCGGCAGGTCGACGTCGCGCAGGATCTCGCGCGGCAACTGTCGCAGGGCGAACATCGGATCGTCGGCGTGATGGTCGAGAGCCACCTCGAAGCCGGGCGCCAGGACCTGAAGCCGGGCGTGCCGCTGAAGTACGGCGTGTCGATCACCGATGCCTGCCTGAGCTGGGCGCAGACGGAGCCGGTGCTCGACGTGCTGGCCGATGCCGTGCGGCACCGGCGCACCTATTCGCGGAATGCGTGACGCCGCGTGGCGGCGCGGCGCCGGCCGCGCCGTTCGAGGCGCCGCGAAGATCGGGGGCCATCGGTGAGGTTGTCCTGATCGACGGGCATCGATGCCATTTTTCCGCGCCGCCCGCCCGGTCTGTCCGCACGATCATTGATCCTGATCCGGCTCGTCCGGCGTGTCACGTTGCACCCTGGGCGCACGATCCGCCGAATGCCGCTACCATGAAGCCGTGTCGCACGCTGCGGCCCGGCTGCGCCGGTCCGTCACGTACACATGGCGTGGCGGTGCGGCCGGCCGCCACGCGACCGACGAAGCGCGGGGCGCTCACCGATCAGCCGTTGCGTCCGCGCCGCTTCGTCCCCGGAATCAACAACAACCGAACCGGAGTGCAACGCATATGAAGTTTTACAAGACCCTCATCGCAGCAACCGTCCTCGCGTCGAGCGTCAGCGCGCACGCGCAGATCGCGGGCGCGCAGCCGATCAGCGTGACCGTCGAGCAGTCGCAGGCGCTGCTCGAAGGCTGGAGCGTGAAGAAGAGCGTGCTCGGCAAGACCGTGTACAACGACGAGAACCAGAAAGTCGGCAAGGTGCGCGACCTGATCGTCGCGCCGGACGGCTCGGTGTCGGCCGCGATCGTGTCGGCCGGCGGCTTCCTCGGCGTGGCCGCGCACGACGTCGCGGTGCCGATCGCGTCGCTCGACGTGCGCAACGGCAACATCTACCTGCCGGGCGCGACGAAGGAAGCGCTGAAGGCCACGCCGGCGTTCCAGTACGCGAAGGTGCCGTCGCCGCCGAAGCCGAAGAAGCTCGACGAAAAGCACTGACCTGCGTTACCGGCGCGGGGCCCGCTGCGCGATGCGGCGGGCCCCGCGTTTTCATTTTCGCTCAGCGCTGCGATGTCTCGTCCGGCGGCGCAAGCGCCACGACATGACTGATCCCTTCGTGCGCCATCTTCGTATACGGGCTGAAGCGCTCCGTATTGCGCACGAGCTCCGCCGCCACTGCGCGTTCGACACCCGGCAGCCGCACGCGAATGTTCGCGTTCAGCATGAACAGCCCGTCCACCGGATCGCGACAGAAGTCGATCGATGCGGACACCGATGCCCCGGCGATCGACACGCCCGCCCGTGCAGCCAGCAGGCTCAGCGCGCCGTGAAAGCACGCCGCATAGCTCGCGGCGAACAGTTGCTCCGGATTCGGGCCGTCGCCGGGCCCGCCGAGCGCGGGCGGCAGGCGCAGCTCGACATCCAGGCGCCCGTCGTCGGAACGCGCGACGCCGGAGGCGCGGCCGTGCTCCGCCGTCCCGCCCGTGACGGTCACCGTCGTCGAGTACAGCGTTTGCGGTTCCCGACCGCGATACCGGTCGAGCAGCGAGAGGGGCGGCGGGCGCAGCGGCGTCATGGTGTGCGATCCGGCGGCGGCGTTCAGCGCGCGAGCGCGTTCTGCCGGAACCACGTGTCGAAGGTCGTCGCGCCGAGGCGCGCACCGGGCGCCGGCACGAGCGTGTCGTCCTGCAGCACCGCGCCGAAGTAGTCGGCGTCCGCATCCCGCGTCACCGTGCGCGCGTCGTGCGTGGCCGACAGAAAACGCTCGACCAGATCGGCGATCCGCACGCGCTCGGGGCCGCCGATTTCGGCGATGCCGTTGCGCGGCGCGTCGAGCGCGAAGTCGGTCACGGCGGCCGCGACGTCGTCGGAGGCGATCGGCTGGAAGTGCGCGGTGGTCAACCGCACCGTGTCGCCTTGCGCGCCGGCCTGAGCGATCGCCCCGACGAATTCGAAGAACTGCGTCGAACGCACGATCGTGTACGGCACGCCTGCCGCGCGGATCAGGTCTTCCTGGATGATCTTGCCGCGGAAATACGCGCTCTGCTGCAGTCGGTCGGTGCCGACCACCGACAACGCGACGTGATGACGCACGCCGGCCGCGCGCTCCGCGGCGAACAGGTTGCGCCCCGACGCCTCGAAGAACGCCTTCACGGCCGCTTCCTCGAATGACGGCGAATTCGCGAGATCGACGACGACCTCCGCGCCGGCGAGCGCGGCGTCCAGTCCCGCACCCGTGATCGTATCGACGCCCGTCGACGGCGCTGCCGCCACCGCGTCGTGGCCGCGTGCGATCAGGTTCCTGACGACCTTGCTGCCGATGAGGCCGGTACCACCAATCACGACGATTTTCACGATTGCTCTCCTTGAACGGGCGCGCGACATGCACGCCGCTTGAATGTGCCGAAACCGGCGCCCAGCGCGTTCGCGCGACGGGGCCTGGACCTTGCCGAGCGGTGCACCACCGTATCGGCATGCCGGTCGAACAGCCCGCATCGTAGGCATGCGCCGCGCGATCCGCCAGCGTCCCGCAAGCCCTCATCATGTTGCCGCGAATGCATCAATCGATCGTCTCCAGCGGCGCGATCGTTGTCATCGTCGTTGGGCACTGCAGGTCGCGCGCACGCGTCTGCTCGATCATGTAGTCGATGAACGCGCGGATGCGCGTGGGCAGGTGCTTGCGGCTCAGGTAACAGAGATAGTGGCCGCCGTCGTCCGGCGCATGCTGGCCGAGACAGCTCACCAGCCGGCCGTCGGCGAGCAGGTCGCACACCTGGTACGCGGGCAGTTGCGCGATGCCGAGCCCGTCGAGCGCCGCGCGCACGACGAGATCGATGTCGTTGAACGTGTGATGCGCGGCGAGCTGGCGCTGCTGCGTCACCCCGTCGATCCTGAATTCCCATTCCGTCACGCGGCCCGACGCGGTGCACAGGTTGATGCAGCGATGCCGCGCGAGTTCGTCGACGTGGCGCGGCAAGCCGTGCCGGTGCGCATACGACGGCGACGCGCAGACGATCATCTGCATCGGAATCAGCCGGCGCGCGACGATCGCGCTGTCCTCCATGCGACCGTCGCGAAACGCGACGTCGATGCGGTCGGCGGAGAAATCGGCCGGCCGGTCGTTCAACAGCAGGTCGAGCGTGATGTCCGGATAGCGTGCATGGAAATCGCGCAGCAGCGGGGCGATGACCTTGCGGCCGAAGCCTGGCGTCGAGCCGATGCGCAGGTGCCCGCTCGGCGGTCCGCTGCGCAGCTCGCGCATGTCCTCGAGCGCCTGCGCCAGATGCTCGATGCCGGGCCGGCAGTTTTCGTAGAAGAGCTCGCCTTCGCGCGTCAGCGACATGCTGCGCGTGGTGCGCTGGAACAGGCGTGCGTCGAGCCGGTCCTCGAGCCGTTGCACGTGACGGCTGACCGACGAGCGGCCGACGCCGAGGCGATCGGCGGCGCGCGCGAAGCTGCCCTCGGTGACGACGGCCAGGAATGTGACCACGCCGGCATAGCAGGTCGAGAAGCTGCGCGCGAATGGATCGTCGGCGTCGGGGCGGCGGATGGAGGTATCGGGCATGGAGGCGCTGGAATCGTGGTGTCCGTATGCGACTAGACGTTTCAGCGCTGCCGCCTGTGACACCGCCCGCCGCATTTTTTTCAAAAAGGTCGCGGCGGCGTGCGGGCCGGCTATTTTTCCGGCACGAGCACGGGCGCGCCCTTGTCCTTCAACAGCAGCACGATGAACTTCGCGGGCCGGGTCCGGCTCGCGTTGCGTCCGACCGTGTGCAGGTCGTCCGGACCCTCGTAGAAGGTCTGGCCCGGTTTCAGCGTGACGGGCTCGCCGCCCTTCACCTGCATCACGATCGACCCCTCGACGACGTAGACGAACGCGTCGGCGTGGTGGCGGTGAACGGGGTCGACCGCGCCGGGCGGGTACTCGACCGAGATCATCTGCGCTTCCTTGCCCGGGTAAGCGTCGAGCGGCTTCGTCATCAGCGGCGTGACGATGGCCGAGGGCGCCGCGCGAACGGCGCCGGTCGCGTGGGCCGCGACGACGAGCGCGGACGCGATCACGTGTTTCATGCGAATCATGGTGGTGGCTTCCGGTGGGCCGCCGGCCGACGGCCGGCAGCGAGAGAGGGGGGCGGCCGTCAGGCGAGGTTGGCCTTGTCGAGTCCGAACGCCTTGTCGGACGAGCCCGGCACGGTCCGGAACGCGACGTTCGCGCGATTCCAGCCGTTGATCGCCATCACTTCGAACGTCAGGTCCGACAATTCCTTCTCGGAGAGCTGGCCGCGCACGCGGTCGTAGACATCGTCCGGCACGCCGTGCGCGGGCAGCGTCGTCAGCACTTCGGTCCATGCGAGCGCGGCCCGCTCGCGCGGCGAGAACAGCGTCGATTCGCGCCAGGTCGCCAGATGATGCAGGCGCAGTTCGCGCTCGCCGTGGATGCGCGCTTCCTTCACGTGCATGTCGAGGCAAAAGGCGCAGCCGTTGATCTGGGACGCCCGGACGGACACGAGATCCCGGATCGATTCCTCGATCGCGCTGCTGCGCAGCAGGTTGCTGAGTTCGAGGAGTTTCCGGAACAACTCGGGGGACTGTTGAATGTAGTTGAGACGCTGCGTCATGATTTCTCCTGGCGACGAAGAGGCTGGCCCGCATGGCGCGGGTGTCGTGGGCGGCAGGGCGCCGCGCGAAATCATCTTAGGGGTGTGCATCCGTGCGCGGTAGCCACGCACGGGGACGCATCGTGTTGCGCGCGCTGCACCAATCCGCGCTCGGCGGCGGGCGCGGTCGGCGCGGGCGCGCGATGCGCGCGTCAGCCGGCGGCGCAGGCGGCCGCGATGCGGGCGAGCTTGTCGGGATTGCGCTGCACGAGAAGCCGGACGATGCGCGTGCCGTCGGTCTCGAACGACATCGCCGCTTCGAGCTGCCCGTCGATGAAACGCAGCATTGCCCACTGGCCGTTCAGCACGACCGGCCGCATCTCGACACCGCTGCCGCAGCGCAACCACGTCGCATAGAACAGTTGAGCGATCCGCCGGCCGCCGACCATCGGTTTCGGGAAGCTCTGGACGTGGCCGCCGCCGTCGCCGATCAGCATCGCGTCCTCGGCGAGCAGCGCCTGGATCGACGGGAAATCGCCGTGCGCGAGCGCATGCGTGAACGTCTGCAGCAATCGGCGATGCGTTTCGTGCGGCACCGTGCGCCGCGGCTGGGGATCGTCGCGCAGCCGCGCTCGGGCCCGGCTGACGAGCTGCCGGCACGCGGCTTCGGACTTGCCGATCGCGTCGGCGACCCGGTCGTAGTCGAACTCGAAGATTTCGTGCAGCAGGAACGCCGCGCGCGCTTCCGGCGTCAGCCGTTCGAGCAGCAGGAGGTACGCGACCGACACGTCGTTCGCGCGCTCCGTCATTTCCTCGGGCGTTGCAGGCGATTCGCCGAGCTCCGGTTCCGGCAGCCAGATGCCCGCATAGTGCTCGCGCCGGAGCTTCGCCGCGCGCAGGCGGTCGATCGACGTGCGCGTCGTGACCGCGACGAGCCAGGCCTCGGGGTTCTCGATGCTGCCCCGCGCCGCGTCGTGCCAGCGCAGCCACACGTCCTGCACGATGTCCTCGGCATCCGCGACGGAGCCGAGCATCCGGTACGCGATCTTCTGCAGGCGCGGGCGCAGCGCGTGGAAGGCTTGTGCGTCGTCGGTCATCACAGCCACACCCCGCTGAACCCGAACGTGACGGGCCCGCTCAGGAACACGCTGCCGGTGCCGTCCCATTGAACGGTGACGTCGCCGCCGTCGCACGTCACCCGCACGGTATCGTCGAGCAGCCCGCGCCGGATGCCGTTGACCGCCGCGCCGCACGAACACGAGCCGGACCCGAGCGGCACGCCGCCGCCGCGCTCCCAGATGCGAAGACGAATGTGCGTGCGATCGATGACCTGTACGACGTGCACGTTGGTTTTCCGCGGAAACAGCGGATGCGTTTCGATGGCCGGACCGAGCGCTTCGAGGGCGACCGCATCGACGTCGTCGACGAAGAACGTGCAGTGCGGATTGCCCATGCTGCACGCGGCCGGCGCGCCGGGCAACGGCAGCGCGAGCGTATCGACGGCTTCGGCGACGGGCACGTCCCGCCAGCCGACGCGCGGCACGCCCATCTCGACCTTGATCGACCCGTGCGCGTCGTACGCACACTGCAGGGGCCCGCGATTCGTGCGCAGCACGATCGACGCCGCGCCGGTTTCCCGCATCAGCTGCCACGCGACGCCGCGTGTCGCGCTGCCGCAGGTATCGAGCGTCGAGCCGTCGGGATTCCAGAACGCGACCTGTGCGGCCGCGTCGTCGCAGTCCGTCACCACCGCGAGCTGGTTGAAGCCGATGCCGCTGTGCCGGTCGCCCATGCGCCGCACGAGGTCGCGATCGAGGCGGGGCACGCGATCCCGATCCTGACCGCGCAGGTCGACGATGACGAAGTCATCGCCGTTTGCGTTCATCTTCTGAAATCGGATCGGCATGGCGGTTCCGGAATGGAGACAGGCGAACACTGTACGTGGCTCGCCGTCCACGATCAATCGCATGCCGGCCGATCGCCACGCAACCGGCATCTACGTAATTCTACGTAGTCGCGCGTACGTAGTTATCCGCTTGTAAGCCGCCCCCGTCGCGCGGAATACTACGGCCCATCGTCGCGGCCTTTGCGAGGCCGCGGCACGACGCATCGACGTCACGTGTGCGCGGCCCCTGCGCCGCACGCCATCTAAAACCACATTGGAGACCAGGAGACGCCATGAATCGGGCTTCCAGTACCCTGCTCTGGATCGCGGTCGCGCTGCTCGGCGCGTTCTCGTTCGGCACCATCGCACTCGCACACGGCGAGCGCGTGAGTGCCCTCTGGATCGTGATCGCCGCTGTCTGCGTGTATCTGATCGCGTATCGCTTCTACAGTCGTTTCATCGCCAGCAAGGTCATGCAGCTCGACGGGCTGCGGATGACGCCGGCGGTCAAGTACAACGACGGCCTCGACTACGTGCCGACCAACAAGTACGTGCTGTTCGGCCATCACTTCGCCGCGATCGCCGGCGCCGGGCCGCTGGTCGGCCCCGTGCTCGCCGCGCAGATGGGCTACACGCCCGGCATGCTGTGGATCCTGGCCGGCGTCGTGTTCGCCGGCGCGGTGCAGGACTTCATCGTGCTGTTCATCTCGACGCGCCGCGACGGCCGTTCGCTCGGCGATCTCGTCAAGATGGAACTCGGCACGGTGCCCGGCGTGATCGCGCTGTTCGGCGCGTTCCTGATCATGGTGATCATCCTCGCGGTGCTCGCGCTGATCGTCGTGAAGGCGCTGACCAACTCGCCGTGGGGTACGTTCACCGTCGCCGCGACGATTCCGATCGCGCTGTTCATGGGCATCTATACGCGCTACATTCGCCCGGGCCGCATCGGCGAAGTGTCGGTCATCGGCTTCATCGGGCTGATGGCGGCGATCGCGTTCGGCCAGAACGTGGCCGCGTCGCCGACCTTCGCCGCATGGTTCACGTTCACCGGCACGCAGCTCACGTGGATCCTGATCGGCTACGGCTTCGTCGCGTCGGTGCTGCCGGTGTGGCTGCTGCTCGCGCCGCGCGACTACCTGTCGACGTTCCTGAAGATCGGCACGATCCTCGGCCTCGCGATCGGCATCCTGGTCGTCGCACCGGAACTGAAGATGCCCGCGCTGACGAAGTTCGTCGACGGCACGGGCCCGGTGTGGTCGGGCAACCTGTTCCCGTTCCTGTTCATCACGATCGCGTGCGGCGCGGTGTCGGGTTTCCACGCGCTGATCTCGTCGGGCACGACGCCGAAGCTGATCGACAACGAAACCAACGCGCGCTTCATCGGTTACGGCGCGATGCTGATGGAATCGTTCGTCGCGATCATGGCGCTGGTCGCGGCCTGCGTGATCGAGCCGGGCATCTACTTCGCGATGAACGCGCCTGCCGCCGTGCTCGGCTCGACGCCGGAAGCGGTGGCGAACACCGTCACGCAATGGGGCTTCGTGCTGACGCCCGACATGCTGACGCAGACCGCGAAGGCCGTCGGCGAAACGACGATCATCGCGCGCGCGGGCGGCGCGCCGACGCTGGCCGTCGGCATGGCGCACATCCTGCACCAGGTGATCGGCGGCGAAGCGATGATGGCGTTCTGGTATCACTTCGCGATCCTGTTCGAAGCGCTGTTCATCCTGACGGCCGTCGACGCCGGCACGCGGGCGGGCCGCTTCATGCTGCAGGACCTGCTCGGCACGTTCCACCCGGCGCTCAAGCGTACCGAGTCGCTGCCCGCGAACCTCGTCGCCACCGCGCTGTGCGTGGCCGCGTGGGGCTACTTCCTGTACCAGGGCGTGGTCGATCCGCTCGGCGGCATCAACACGCTGTGGCCGCTGTTCGGCATCTCGAACCAGATGCTCGCCGCGATCGCGCTGGTGCTCGGCACCGTCGTGCTGTTCAAGATGAAGCGCGAACGTTATGCGTGGGTGACGGTCGTGCCGACCGCGTGGCTGCTGATCTGCACGCTGACGGCCGGCTGGCAGAAGATTTTCGACGCGAACCCGAAGGTCAGCTTCCTCGCGCACGCCGCGAAGCTGCAGGCCGCGGTGGATGAAGGCAAGGTGCTCGCACCGGCCAAGTCGATCGCGCAGATGAAGCGGATCATCTTCAACGACTACATCGATGCGGCGCTGGCCGGGCTGTTCATCTTCGTCGTCGTGAGCATCGCGGTGTACGGCGTGATCGCCGTGCTGCGCGCGCGCCGCGAGTCGAAGCCGACCGTGCGCGAGACGCCGTACGAAGCGATGCCGGCCGCGCAGGCGCTCGGCAGCGGACGTTAAGGGGAGGCCGCGATGTTCAGCGATCTTGGCAGCGACCTGCGCAGCGCGGGGCGTTACCTCGGGCAGGCGTTGCGGCTGATGGTCGGCCTGCCCGACTACGACACCTATGTCGCGCACATGCGCGACACCCATCCGGACCGCGAGCCGATGACGTACGAGGAATTTTTCCGCGAACGCCAGAACGCGCGGTACGGGTCGGGCGCCGGGAAGTGTTGCTGAGCCGGACTGTCCAGGCGGTTCGACGATCGAAACGGAAGCGCCGCGATGGCAGTCGCGGCGCTTTTTTCTTTGGCGGCCGGCGACGCACGTCGCGTGACGGCCGCTTCGCCGTTTGCCCGGGCGCAGCACGGCAAAATCCGGCCGCCGGTATCATAGGGGTCCCTCTTTTCCCCGATGGACCGCAGGAGAACACGTCGTGCATGTCGGTGAGCGTTTCAACAGCATTTCCCATCTCGTCGGCGCGGTGCTGTCGGTGGCCGGTCTCGTGGCGCTCGTGACGATGGGCGCGCTCGAAGGCGATCCGTACAAGGTGGTGAGCTTCAGCGTGTACGGCGCGATGCTGTTCCTGCTCTACGCGATCTCGACGCTGTATCACAGCGTGCGCAATCCGCGCCTGAAGGCGATCCTGCAGAAATGCGACCATTCGGCGATTTACCTGCTGATCGCCGGCAGCTACACGCCGTTCACGCTGGTGACGTTGCGCGGCCCGTGGGGCTGGTCGCTGTTCGGCGTGAGCTGGGGGCTCGCCGTGTTCGGCATCGTGCAGGAGCTGACGCTCGGGCGCCGCACGCGCATGCTGTCGATGATCCTGTACGTGCTGATGGGCTGGCTCGCGCTCGTCGCGGTGCGTCCGCTGATTCATGCGCTGCCGCCGGTCGGCACCGCATGGCTCGTGGCCGGCGGCGTGATCTACAGCGCGGGGATCTACTTCTTCATCAACGACGAACGCATCCGCCACGGGCACGGTATCTGGCACCTTTTCGTGCTGGCCGGCAGCCTGTGCCAGTTCGTCAGTGTCGCGATGTATGTCGCGTGAGCGCGTTGTCTGCCGCGGAATGCGCTAGCGTCGCGTGGCGGCCGCCTGCAGGTGCGCGGCCGCTTCGCCGGTTGCCGGTGTCGGCCGCGTCGCGAACCGCCACGATACCGCGGCAAGCGCCGACAGCGCGATCGCCATGACCAGCGCCACCCGCATCGCGACCGAAAACGGCTGCAGCGTCGCGATGCATGCACCGAAGATCGCCACGCCGAGCGCCGATCCGCTCTGCCGCGCCGCGTTCAGTGCCGCCGCCGCGACGCCGGCGCGGTGCCGGTCGATCGTCCCGAGCGCCGGTGACGTCGCGGCCGGCGAGATGAATCCCGAGGCGAAGCCGATCGCGAGCATCGGCGCGACCGCGAGCCACGCCGGTGTCGTCGCGCCGATGCCCGTCATGCCGAGCGCGCCTGCCGCATACAGCCCGAACGCCGAGCACATCGGCCCGCGCGTCCCGAAGCGCGCGACGATCCGCCCCGAACACAACCCGCCGAGCGCCACCATCGCGGTCATCGGCAGGAACGCGAGCCCCGTGTCGAGCGGGCTCGCGCCGCGAACCTGCCGATAGAACAGGCTGAGCACGAACAGCAGGCCGTAGAACACGAACGCCGACGCCATCGACACGAACGTCGATCCCGCGAACAGCCGGTTGCGGAAGAACGCGAGCGGCAGCATCGGTTCGCGGCGTCGCGCTTCGATCGCGACGAAGGCGATCCATGCGGCGACGCTCGTCGCGGCACCGCCGACGATCGGTGCCGAGCGCCAGCCGAGCGACGGGCCTTCGATCAGCGTGCCGATCAGCGCGGCGATCGCGACGGCGGCGGCGGCCTGGCCGGCCCAGTCGAACTGTCGCGACGCGTCGGCGGCGGCGCGCACGACCGTGCGGCCGAGCCAGATGCCGGCGAGCCCGAACGGCAGGTTCACGAAGAACAGGCTGCGCCATCCGAACAGGTCGACCAGCAGCCCGCCGATCAGCGGGCCCGACGCCATCGCGATGCCGCCGCAGCCCATCCACAGGCTGATCGCCGATGCGCGCGCGGCCGGTGCGGGGAAGGCGCGGTTGATCAGCGCGAGCGAACAGGGCACCAGCATCGCGCTGCCGACGCCTTGCAGCGCACGCGCGACGGCAAGTGCCGGAAGGGTCGGCGCGATGCCGCACAGCGCCGACGCGGCGACGAACACCGCGAGCCCCGCGACATGGACGGTGCGATCGCCGAGCCGGTCGCCGAGCGTGCCGCCCGTCAGCAGCAGGCTCGCGAACGCGAGCGTGTAAGCGTTCACTATCCATTGCAGGCCGGCCACGCGGCCGCCGAAGGTGTGCGCGATGTCGGTGAGCGCGACGTTGACGATCGACGCGTCGAGCAGCACGAGCGTGTAGCTCACGCAGGTCGCGGCGAGCACGCGGCGGGCCGCGGCCCGGTCCGGCACGGCGGCCGTCATGCGCGCTCGTGCGCCGGCGTGGCGGCCCGCAGCGCACTGAATCCGACCCATCCCCAGTACACGCGATGATGCGCGATCCGGCCGTCGCGCAGATCCATGACTTCGACGAGATCGACCTGATCGCCGTCCGGCGTGGCGCGCGGATACTCCCAGACGAGCTGGCGGCCGTTCGAGAAGAACAATCCGGTCCGGTACCAGCGTCCGAGCGGGCTGCCCGGATTTTGCAGGCCGGTCGCGAAGAATGTCCCGATCGCGGCCTTGCCGTGCAGCACGCCCGAGCCGTGCGCGGGCAGCGTGACGACGACGAGCGGCGTTTCGAGCACCGCGTCGTCGGCATACAGCGCCATCAGCGCGTCGAGGTCGCGCGCGACGACGGCCGCGTGCCAGTCTTCATGGATGCGCCGGGCATCGGCGTCGGTGTCTGCGGGTGTCATGGCGGGTGTCCGGAAGCGTCGTGAGCGGAAACCCACTGTATGGGCGTACCGCCGCGGGACGTTTCACGTCGACCCGAAACGTGGATGCAGCCTCGGGAAGGCTGCGCCGCGGGCCGCCGTTACCCGGTAAGCGCGTCGAGATTCAGCCCATACGACTTGCCGAGCCACACCGCGCAATCGCGATGGTCGCGCAGGTCGTCGCCGGTATTCGGATGCAGGAAGATGTCGAGCGCGCCGTGGTTCAGCACGAGCCACGGCACGATCTCGTCGAAGCGCGCGGCATCGAACGCGATCTGGTACGACCAGGCCGGATGCGGACCGACGAGGCGCTCGTGAAAGCGGCCGAGCTCGATGACCGCGCCGAACCGTTCGTCGACGACCTGGCGAAACGCCCAGGCCGCGTCGCGGCTGGCCGCATCGAAATAGACGTGCGCGTGCCAACTGTCGATGGCGGTGGTGTCGAGGGCAGCCATGGAAGGACTCGATGAAAATGGGAAGGTATGAGAGACCGTGCGAAACGAAGCGAATGGCCGATGCGTGATTATCGCGCGTCCTTGCCGGGCAAGTCGTGTGGCGATCCGGCGATTCGGCGCCGATGGCTTGTCCTGTGTCAGAAGAACCGTTGGTCCGATGCAATCGTTTCCGCGGTATCCGCATGCGCGATATCACGCCGGGACCCTTGCCGGCAGGTGCGCACGCCACGAGCGCGCCGGCAACACGTCATTTCGGAAACTGAAAAAGCGGCGGGCGTGCCGCTTGCGATCGGGCGCAAAAGCGCGATCAGGTCGTTGAATGAAATAGAGAAATTCCCGCGCGAAGCGATTCGCGAATGGCGCGCGCGCACACCGGATTCCGAAGCCGAAAATATCCATTGCGGAATCGGCTATTCAAGCGGCATGCGGCACGACATACGATGGTTTCAACGTATCGACGATCACGATCGATGCGGGGACAACCATCTGGAGGCCACTATGCGATCCCTCGTTCCCGTTGCGGTTCTTTCCTGCGCACTCGTTGCGCTGCCCGCCGTCAGCTTTGCGCAGTCGGCCGGCCCCGACTGGTCGTCGTATGCCGCGCAGTCGACCTGGTCGGCGGCGCGTGCCGAAACCGACGCGCAACTGATGCAGATGACGCGCGCCGGCTATCGTGCGACGTCGGTCGGCAACCAGAACTATCCGCTTGCGATGCAGCGTGCGCTCGCACGCGTTCACAATCCGGTGCCCGACCGGTCGCGCGAGGAGCGGGCCGCGATGGAAGCGCGCGCCGCGCGCGACGCCCAGAGCGGTCATCCGGTGAAGGCGTTCTTCGTGAAGACCGCGTTCTACCTGAAGGGCGAGAACACCTTCTGATGCGGGAGACGATCATGGGATGCCCGATCCGCTCGACCGGCGTCGCGCGTGCGGCGTTGCCGCGCGTTGAAGTGCCCGCAAGCGGGCACGAAGCATGAAGGCCGCACGCAAAAACCGTCGTCGCGTGCCGTTGACGCGCGAGTGGCTGCTGCCGCTGCCTCCCGCGCATGCACGCGACATCTCGCTGAAATGCCACATGGCGCTCGTCGCGTTGCGTGGCGGGCACGGCAACGAGGCGCTGCTGACGCGGTTGCGCACGAGCGTCTACCTGGTGTTCCTCGCGCTCGACGATACGCGGTACGCGGAAGCGGACATCGACCTGTGCGTCGACGCGGAGCGGGCGCTCGAAGCGAGTGTGGCGCGCGCGGCGCAAAGCGGCGCATGGACGCTGCACGATGACGAATGCGCGGTGCTCGAGCGCGTGCTCGCCGCGCACGACACCTGCGTCGCGACGCTCGCGCGGCATCGGCTGGCCGAACTGTGGCGTGATGTCTGCACGTTCGCGTCGTGCGGCCAGCCGGCGCTCGTTGCGAGCGCGGCGGAGAAGATGCGCGCCCACGTGCCCGACTCGCTGGCCGCGTAGCATCGTGCAGCGGTTTCGCAGGGAGGATGGAGGAGACAGGGCCGGCCGAGCCGGCACGGCGACGGCGTAACGCGGCCCAAAACAAAAGCGCCACGGAGCGAATCCGTGGCGCTATATGTTTATCACCTGCGCGGAGGCACCGCCTCCGCGTGGCGCAACGCGTTTAGGCGGCCGTTGCCGGCTTCGCCGGCTTCTGCAGCTTGCCCTTGCCGGCGCGCTGGATTTCCTCGAGCTTGATCTCGACGTGGCGCGAGAACACGTACTCGGCCGGACGCTGCTTCGCGATCGAGATGTCCGGAGCGAACGGGCCGTCGGTCCGGATGCCCTTGCGGCTCACCTTCAGCGCCTTCAGCGGGTTCGAGATCGTGTCCATCACGGCCGTTGCCTCGAAGCCGCAGTGGACCATGCAGTCCGCGCACTTCTCGTAGTTGCCGACGCCGTAGTTGTCCCACTCCGTCGTTTCCATCAGTTCCTTGAAGGTCTTCACGTAACCTTCGCCGACCAGGTAGCACGGCTTCTGCCAGCCGAACACCGTACGCGCCGGGTTGCCCCACGGCGTGCACTTGTACGTCTGGTTGCCGGCCAGGAAGTCGAGGAACAGCGACGACTGGCTGAACGACCAGCGCTTGCCGCCTTCGCCGCGCTTCAGGATTTCGCGGAACAGGTTCTTCGTCTTGTCGCGGTTCAGGAAGTGCTGCTGATCCGGCGCGCGCTCGTACGCGTAACCCGGCGACACCGTGATGCCGTCGACGCCGATCGGGCCCAGCGTGTCGAAGAACTTCGCGACGCGCTCCGGCACCGCATCGTTGAACAGCGTGCAGTTGATGTTCACGCGGAAGCCGCGGCGCTTCGCTTCCTTGATTGCCGCGACGGCCTTGTCGTACACGCCTTCCTGCGACACCGAGTGATCGTGCGCCTCCTTGTCGCCGTCGAGGTGGACCGACCAGACGAAGTACGGGCTCGGCGCGTAATCGTCCATCTTCTTTTCCATCAGCAGCGCGTTCGTGCACAGGTACACGAATTTCTTGCGCTTCATGATGCCCTTGACGATTTCCGGCATCTCCTTGTGGAGCAGCGGTTCGCCGCCGGCGATCGACACGACGGGCGCGCCGCACTCGTCGACGGCCTGCAGGCATTCCTCGACGGACAGGCGCTGGTTCAGGATCGGATCCGGATAATCGATCTTGCCGCAGCCGTTGCACGCGAGGTTGCAGCGGAACAGCGGCTCGAGCATCAGCGCGAGCGGATAGCGTTTGTTGCCGGACAGGTGCTGGCGCACGATGTACGCGCCGACACGGACTTGTTGGAGCAGCGGAATAGACAAGGGATGTCCTCCTTAAACTTCGCGGGCGACGGCTTGCGTGAGCTTCGCCGGCAGCTTGAATTCGACTTTTTCCTCACGGCCCGCCATCGTCGCGACATCGACGGGCCCCAGCGCGCGCAGCGCGCCGATTACATCCTCGACCATCTCTTCGGGCGCCGACGCGCCGGCCGTCAGGCCGACCGTCTGCACACCCGCGAACCATTCGGCCTTCACTTCCGAGCCGTCGGCGACGAGATAGCTCGGCACACCGCTTTCGGTGCCGATCTCGCGCAGGCGGTTCGAGTTCGAGCTGTTCGTCGCACCGACGACGAGCAGCACGTCAACCTGTTCGCTCAGCTCGCGCACGGCGGCCTGGCGATTTTGCGTGGCGTAGCAGATGTCGCGCGTGTCCGGGCCGACGATGTCGGTGAACCGGCGCTGCAGCGCCTCGATGATGCCGCGCGTATCGTCGACCGACAGCGTGGTCTGCGTGATGTACGCAACCGGCGTGTCGACGGGCAGCGTCAGCGTATCGACTTCGGCTTCGCTCTGCACGAGGATCACCTCGGCCGGAATCTGGCCGATCGTGCCCTCGACCTCCGGATGGCCCGCGTGGCCGATCAGGATCAGCCGGCGGCCCGCCGCGACGTACTGGCGGCCCTGCACGTGCACCTTCGTGACGAGCGGGCAGGTCGCGTCGAGCACGTCGAGCCCGCGCGTTTCCGCGTCGCGCTCGACCGTCTGGGCGACACCGTGCGCGCTGAAGATCGCGACAGCGCCGTGCGGCACCTCGTCGAGTTCCTCAACGAATCGTGCCCCTTTATTACGCAGATTTTCTACGACGTGCCGGTTATGCACGATTTCATGACGCACATAAACCGGCGCACCGTGCTGTTGCAGCGCGCGATCGACGATTTCGATCGCACGGACAACCCCCGCACAAAAGCCGCGGGGCTGGGCAAGGATGACTCGCATAGGTGAGCGAACTCCGACGACAGGCGCCGGGGTTCGAGGAGCTGGCACTCGCTCGCTCGCCCCGGCTTGATGTTATGAAGGCAGGAACGAACCGGCCGGCCAGGCCCCGGAACCCCGAATTAATCGCGCATTTTAACCCTATCGCGCCGTCCGTGCTTTGGTGCTGTATCGGCGCTGTTGCAATTGCGGGAGAGCCGCGTCGGCGCTGGCGCGCGCGGAACCCGGTAAACTGCGCGGTTTCGCGGGCGGCCGCTCCGGCTGCCCGGCGTCGCGCTCATTTCAAGGCCATTCGATGACCGTCGATTCTCACGCATATTGCCCGTCCGCCCGTGCGGTGTCGGGTGTTTTGATCCTGACCCCCATTGATATCGGGCATGCCGGCGCCCGGCAGGAGGCGTGCCGATGATGCTGGCGATCGCTTTCCTGGTGTCCGGCCTGTCGCTCGTGATCTGGATCGTGCTGCTCGTCGCGCGCGCCAGAAGCCGCG
>NZ_JAAGPK010000257.1:0-7057 GCF_017104685.1 Burkholderia sp. Tr-20355
TCGGAGAAACCACATGAGCGAGAACAATTTCCTGGTGATCGACGACAACGAGGTGTTCGCGGGCACGCTCGCGCGCGGCCTCGAGCGGCGCGGTTACGCGGTCCAGCAGGCGCACGACAAGGAGGCGGCGCTGCGGCTCGCCGCCGGCGGCAAGTTCCAGTTCATCACCGTCGACCTGCACCTGGGCGAGGATTCGGGCCTGAGCCTGATCGCGCCGCTGTGCGACCTGCAGCCCGACGCGCGGATCCTGGTGCTGACCGGCTACGCGAGCATCGCGACGGCCGTGCAGGCCGTGAAGGAAGGCGCCGACAACTACCTCGCGAAGCCGGCGAACGTCGAGTCGATCCTGGCCGCGCTGCAGACCAACGCGACCGAGGTGCAGGCCGACGAGGCGCTCGAGAACCCGGTCGTGCTGTCGGTCGACCGGCTCGAATGGGAGCACATCCAGCGCGTGCTGGCCGAGAACAACAACAACATCTCGGCGACCGCACGCGCGCTGAACATGCACCGCCGAACGCTGCAGCGCAAGCTCGCGAAAAAGCCGGTGCGCCAGTAAGCGGGCGCACCAACGAAAACGGGCGGCCCGCCGGGCCGCCCGTTTCGTATCCGGTGCCGCGCGCGTTACAACACGTAGCGCGACAGGTCCTCGT
Organism: Burkholderia sp. Tr-20355; assembly: GCF_017104685.1. Classification (NCBI taxonomy): domain Bacteria; kingdom Pseudomonadati; phylum Pseudomonadota; class Betaproteobacteria; order Burkholderiales; family Burkholderiaceae; genus Burkholderia; species Burkholderia sp. Tr-20355. The sequence continues at coordinate 651 of NZ_JAAGPK010000257.1, forward strand.
CCTGCGACACTTCGCCGAGTGCGCGATCGACATACTTCGCGTCGATCGTCACGCGCTCGCCGGCGTGGTTGCCGGCCGAGAACGACACTTCCTCGAGCAGCTTCTCGATCACCGTGTACAGCCGGCGCGCGCCGATGTTCTCGGTCTTCTCGTTGACCGCGAACGCGATCTCCGCGAGGCGGCGAATGCCGTCTTCGGCGAATTCGAGCTGCACGTCCTCGGTCGCGAGCAGCGCCTGGTACTGCTTGACGAGGCTCGCGTCGGTGGCGACGAGGATCGCTTCGAAGTCGTTCACCGACAGCGAGTCGAGCTCGACGCGGATCGGGAAGCGGCCCTGCAGTTCGGGGATCAGGTCGCTCGGCTTCGCGAGGTGGAACGCGCCGCTCGCGATGAACAGGATGTGATCGGTCTTCACCATCCCGTACTTCGTGTTGACCGTCGTGCCTTCGACGAGCGGCAGCAGGTCGCGCTGCACGCCCTGGCGCGACACTTCGCCGCCGCTGCCTTCGTTGTTGCGCGACGTGATCTTGTCGATCTCGTCGAGGAACACGATGCCGTTCTGCTCGACGTTCTGCACGGCCTTCGTCTTCACTTCCTCTTCGTTCAGCATCTTCGCCGCTTCCTCGTCGGTCAGCAGCTTCAGCGCTTCCTTGATCTTCACCTTGCGGCGCTGCTTCTTGCCGCTGCCGAGGTTGGAGAACATCGAGCGGATCTGCTCGGTCATCTCTTCCATGCCCGGCGGCGCCATGATGTCCATGCCGGCCGACGGCTGCTCGAGGTCGAGCTCGACTTCCTTGTCGTCGAGCTGGCCTTCGCGCAGGCGCTTGCGGAAGGTCTGGCGCGTCGCGTTGTTGTCGTCGTTCGCGTGTTCGGCATTGCCGCCAAAGCCCACCGCGCGCGGCTGCGGCAGCAGGATGTCGAGGATGCGGTCTTCCGCCTGGTCGGTCGCCTTGCTGCGCACCTTGCGCATCTCGGTCTCACGCGTCTGCTTGACGGAGATCTCGATCAGGTCGCGCACGATGCTGTCGACGTCGCGGCCGACGTAGCCGACTTCGGTGAACTTGGTCGCTTCGATCTTGATGAACGGCGCATCGGCGAGCTTCGCGAGGCGGCGCGCGATTTCGGTCTTGCCGACGCCCGTCGGCCCGATCATCAGGATGTTCTTCGGCGTGATTTCCTGGCGCAGCGGATCGGCCACCTGCTGGCGGCGCCAGCGGTTGCGCAGCGCAACCGCGACGGCCTTCTTCGCCTTCGCCTGGCCGATGATGTGCTTGTCGAGTTCCGAGACGATCTCGGCAGGGGTCATGGTGCTCATGGTGCGGTCCTTACTCGATCGTTTCGATGATGCGGTTGTGGTTCGTGTAGATGCACATGTCGCCGGCGATCCCGAGCGACTTCTCGACGATCTCGCGCGGCGACAGCTCGGTGTTCTCGACGAGCGCACGGGCCGCGGCCTGCGCGTAGGCGCCGCCCGAGCCGATCGCGCAGATGCCGCCTTCGGGGTCGAGCACGTCGCCGTTGCCGGTGATCACGAGCGTGGTGGTGGCGTCGGCCGTGATCAGCATCGCCTCGAGGCGGCGCAGCATCCGGTCGGTGCGCCAGTCCTTCGCGAGCTCGACGGCCGCACGGGTCAGGTTGCCCTGGTGCTTCTCGAGCTTCGCCTCGAAGCGGTCGAGCAGCGAGAACGCATCGGCGGTGCCGCCCGCGAATCCGACCAGAACCTGGTTGTTGTAGATCCGCCGCACTTTCCGCGCGCCACCCTTCATGACGATGTTGCCGAGGGTTACCTGGCCGTCGCCGCCGAGCGCGACCTTGTCGCCGCGCCGGACCGAAACGATGGTCGTGCCGTGAAATTGCTCCATCTGCGTTCCTTGAGAAAAACGGGGAAGAGTCGGGCGGCGCGACGCGCCGCCGCGTGAATCCGCAGTGCGCCGGGGAGCGGCCCGGCGCGCGTCCGTTTCATTTTAGGGCGGGCACCGGGATATCAAGAGGCGGGGGGCAAATCGGCACACCGGGAACCGGTGCCGGAAAAACAAAAAGCGCGCGGCAGGCCGCGCGCTTTCGGGAAGCAGCGTGTCTGAGCGGAACGCCGCTCGATCAGTCGCCGAACAGCTTCTGGCGCAACTCGCGGCGCTCCTGCGCCTCGAGCGACAGCGTGGCGGTCGGACGGGCGAGCAGCCGCGGAATGCCGATGGGCTCGCCGGTCTCCTCGCACCAGCCGTAATCGCCGGAATCGATGCGGGCGAGCGACTGCTGAACCTTCTTGAGGAGCTTGCGTTCGCGATCGCGCGTACGCAGCTCGAGCGCGTGCTCTTCCTCGATCGTCGCGCGATCGGCGGGATCGGGGACGATCACCGTTTCGCGCAGGTTCTCGGTCGTCTGGCCTGCATTCTTGAGGATGTCCGCCTGCAACTGTTCGAGCCGATTTTTGAAGAAGGCGAGCTGATCCTCATTCATGTAATCCTTGTCGCTCATCTTCAGGATTTCGGCTTCGGTCAAGAGTTTCTTCGTCATCTGCTTGCTTCTTCAATGTGCGGCAAATCAAGAGATATTGCCTGCACTTTGGGATTACCCGCAACCGCGTTTGCATTCATTTGCGATTTGCCGCCGCGGGGCCGAAAGCCTCTGGAAAACCGGTTCTCAAATACCAGGATAGGCCTGGCGCGGAGTTGCGCGCGCTGCGAACCGGTGTGCTGCGCGGCACATCGCATCGGCCGCGGCCGGGAGGCGGATTGGCGATCCGGCGCGGTTGCGATGCCCGGAAAACTGGTTCAGCAAGAACCGGGCCTGTTTGTTGCCGTACTCCAGCGGGCACGTATTGTAACTGAATCGCAAGCGGGCGCCGTATCGGGTCGATCCCCGTCGGCTGCGCCAATATCTAGAAAATATAACGCGCAAATCGCGAAAAAGCGATGACGGCGAAACCCTGCCCGGAAAGTGCGCCGCGCGGGCGCCTCGGCCACCGGGAAAGGCGGCCGGGCGACACCGTGCGCGGCGGTGCCCGCGCGCGTCAGGCGAGGCAGGCGTCGAGGCCGTCGGTGATCAGGTCCTGCGGCAGGTCGACGCCGATGAACACCATCTTGTTGGTCTTCTTCTCGACCGGCAGCCACTTCGCGGCGAGGTCGCTGCCCATCATCTGGTGCACGCCCTGGAACACGACCTTGCGGTCGACGCCCTTCATGTACAGCACGCCCTTGTAGCGCAGCATCCGCTCGCCGTAGATCTGCAGGATGCCGCCGAGGAAGTCTTCCAGCTTGTTCGGATCGAACGGGCGGTCGTTGCGGTACACGAACGACTTGATCTTGTCGTCGTGGTGCGCGTGGTGGTGATGGTGGTGGCCGTGGTCGTGATCGTGCGCGCATTGGCCGTGATCGTGATCGCAACCGGCGTGATCGTGCTCATGGTCGTGATCGTGGTGGTGATGCGCGTGGTCGTCTTCGGCGAGGAAGTCGGGGTCGATCTCGAGTTTCGCGTTCAGGTTGAAGCCGCGCAGGTCGAAGATTTCCTTGATGTCGGCTTCGCCGAAATTCACGACCTTGATCGCGGCCTTCGGGTTCATGTGCATCAGGCGGTGCTTGAGGCCGGCGACGGTCTGATCGTCGACGAGGTCCGACTTCGTGATGAACAGGCGGTCGGCGAAACCGACCTGGCGCTGCACCACTTCGTGCTCGTCGAGCTGCGCGTTCGCGTGCTTCGCGTCGACGAGCGTGATGACCGCGTCGAGCAGGAAGTCGTCGGCGATTTCGCTGTCGATGAAGAAGGTTTGCGCGACGGGGCCCGGGTTCGCGAGGCCGGTCGTCTCGATCACGATGCGGTCGAAGTCGAGCTTGCCTTCGCGCTTCTTCGCGGCGAGATCGCCGAGCGCGCGGGCGAGGTCGCCGCGGATCGTGCAGCAGATGCAGCCGTTGCTCATCTGGATGATCTGCTCGTTCGAATCCTGCACGAGGATTTCGTTGTCGATGTTCTCTTCGCCGAATTCGTTCTCGATCACGGCGATCTTCATGCCGTGCTGTTCGTTCAGGATGCGCTTGAGCAGGGTCGTCTTGCCGCTGCCGAGGAAGCCGGTGAGGATGGTGACGGGAGTGGCCATGTCGGTCGCCTGTGGTTCGTGAATCGGGGTCAAAACCAGGATGTGCGTCGCGCCCTCGCGCTGCGAGCCGGGGCGCACAACCATCCATTGAAACATACCTGTCAAGCCCGCGCCCGTCGTCCGGACGACAGGGGCGAGCGCCGGTCCGCCAGGCGCGGAGGGCCGGCGGACGCGGGTGTGCGTCTAGATCGGGGCGATCAGACGATTTGCAACAGCAGGCCCTTCAGATATTCGCCTTCCGGGAACGCGGCGAGCAGCGGGTGGTCGACGCCCGCGCCGAGCCGCTTCAGGATGCGCGCGTCGACCTTCGCGTCGGCGGCCGCGCCCGCGACGATCTTCTGGAACAGGTCCATGTCGATCGCGCCCGAGCACGAGTACGTGAACAGCAGGCCGCCCGGACGCAGCAGCTTGAAGCCGCTCAGGTTGATGTCCTTGTACGCGCGCGCCGCGCGATCGACGCTGTCGCGGGTCGGCGCGAACTTCGGCGGATCGAGCACGATCAGGTCGAAACGCTCGCCTTCGTCGACGAGGCGGCGCAACGTCTTGAACGCGTCGGCGTCGAGCCAGGTCGCGCGTTCGGCGTCGAAGCCGTTGGCGACGACGTTCTGCTGCGCGAGCGCGAGCGCATCGCCCGACGAGTCGATCGACACGACGCGCGTCGCGCCGCCCTTGAGCGCCGCGAGCGAGAAGCCGCCCGTGTAGCAGAAGCAGTTCAGCACGTCGCGGCCGGCCGCGTACTGCGCGACGAGCGCGCGGTTGTCGCGCTGGTCGACGTAGAAGCCCGTCTTGTGGCCGTTCGGCACGTCGACGTGATAGCGCACGCCGTTTTCGTTCGAGATCAGCGTCGCGGGCGGCGCATCGCCGGCCAGCACGCCGGTCGTCTGCTCGAGCCCTTCCTTGTCGCGGATCGACACGTCCGAGCGCTCGTACACGTTCGGGCAACCCGTCGCGCCGGTGAGCGCCGCGACGATCGCGTCCTTCCACGCTTCGACGCCGGCCGCCATGAACTGGCAGACGAGCTGGCCGCGCGGCGCGGCGCCGGCTTCGGCGGTGTCCGCGACGTAGTAGTCGACGATCAGCCCCGGCAGCCCGTCGGCCTCGCCGAACACGAGCCGCACCGCGCCGGTGCCCGACACCATCGTCGTGCGGTGCGCGACCGCGCGCTGCACGCGGCGCTTGAAGAAGGCGTGGTCGATCGGCTCGTGCTCGTCGAAGCTCCACACGCGCACGCGGATCTGCGACTGCGGGCTGTACGCGCCGCGCGCGAGGAAGCGGCCGTCGTGCGCGCGCACGAGCACGGTCGCGCCGGGCGCGGGCTTGCCGTCGACGCGGTCGATCGCATTCGCATAGATCCACGGATGGCGGCGCAGCAGCGATTTTTCCTTGGACGGCTTGAGGGTGACGGTTTGCATGATGAGATCGAAATGGGCCGCGACGGAAGCCGACCGTTATCGGTCGCCGTGCGCGGCGGGTAGCACGGGAAGGGCGTCAGTCGCGCTTCTTCGCGCGCGGATGCGCGCTGTCGTAAATCTTCGCGAGATGCTGGAAGTCGAGCGACGTATAGACCTGCGTCGCGGCGACGCTCGCGTGGCCGAGCAGTTCCTGCACCGCGCGCAGGTCGCCGCTCGACTGCAGCACGTGCGTCGCGAACGAGTGGCGCAGCACGTGCGGATGGACGTTGGCCGGGATGCCCGCGGCGAGCGCCGCGCGCTTCACGCGCTCGCGCACGACGCCCGGCGACATCCGGTTGCCGCGCACGGACACGAACAGCGGATGCGGGTCGTGCCTGACGAATTCGCCGCGCACCGCGAGCCACGCGTTCAGCGCGTCGATCGCCTTGCGGCCGACCGGCACCTTGCGTTCCTTGTTGCCCTTGCCGCGCACGGTGACTTCGGCTTCGGCGAGATCGAGCCAGCCGGTCGAACGGTAGCCGTCGGCCTGTGTATACATCACGTCGAGCCCGATCAGTTCAGCGAGGCGCAGCCCCGACGAATAGAACAGCTCGAGGATCGCGTGATCGCGGATGCCTTCGGTCGTGCCGGCGAGCGGCGCGTCCATCAGTGCGGACGCGTCGTCGACCGACAGCGCCTTCGGCAAGGTCTTCGGGCGTTTCGGCGCGCGTACCGCGGCAACCGGATTCGCGGGCATCTCGACGCGCTGCGCGAGCCAGCGGTAGAACGCGCGCCAGGCGGACAGCCGGTGCGAGATCGACCGCGCGGACAGCCCGCCCGCATGCGCGCGCGCGACCGCGCCGCGCATGTCGGCGGCCGTCAGCGCGTCGAGCGGCCGGCCGGCCGCGAGCTTCTTCAGTTCGTCG
>NZ_JAAGPK010000258.1:0-234 GCF_017104685.1 Burkholderia sp. Tr-20355
TAAAAAAAAAAAAATTTAACTTACATCTTCTAGCATCTACATATAACAATATAACCATACTACAATTGCTAGTCGTATCTCTCACATGTTCTCTCTATCTCATTACTCTCGCTGTTCAAGTACTTCTCATCCAACTAACCCCTCCACCCACACGCACACTCTATTCCTGCTACCCCATCAATCTTGCATAGCTGACGTCTCTTTCCGGCACATTATCGCCTGTACTATCTACGC
>NZ_JAAGPK010000259.1:0-7286 GCF_017104685.1 Burkholderia sp. Tr-20355
CCGTCGCGCCACGCGGCGAACGCGTCGGCATCGCCCAGCGCGCCGCCGAGCGCGGCTTGCGCGCACGCGACGGCTGCCTGCGCGACTTCCGGCGCAATCATGAAGCCGTGCCGGTACAGACCGTTGACGGCGAGTGTCGATGCGCCGTCCCAGATCACCGCCGGGCGGTGATCGGGCAGCGTCGGCCGGCACTGCGCGTTGAGTTCGAGAATGCGTGCCTCGCCGAACGCCGGATGCACGGAGAACGCCGCGCTCAGCAGTTCGAGCGCGGAGCGCACGCTGACGGGCGACATGTCCTCGCCCTCCACCTCGGTCGCGCCGATCACATAGAGATCGTCCTGCTTCGGCGCGATGTACAGCGGGTAGCGCGGATGCAGCAGCCGCACGGGCCGCGTGAGCCCGATGCCGGGCGCATGCACGCGCGCGACTTCGCCGCGGATGCCGCGCAGCGCGGGCAGCGCGGATTTCGCGCCGAGCCCGCGGCAATCGATCGTGAAATGCGCGGCGGGCAGGTTGGCATCGTCGATCGCGACGTGCCAGCGGAGATCGACGCCGCGTTCGGCGAGGCCGGCCGCCAGCGCGCGCAGCGCCTGGCGATTGTCGAGCTGCCCTTCGCGCGGCAGCAGCAGGCCGCGGGCGAAACGGCCCGCGAGCGTGGGCTCGGCCGCATCGACCTGCGCGCCGGCGAGCGTCACGAAACCGCCGTCGAGCAGGTCGGCCGGCGCGTTCGCGCGCACCCGCCGCTCGAACAGCGGCGCCTCCGCACGGTCCGCGTGGTGCCAGACGACGAGCGTGCCGTGATGCTGGAAAAAAACGGGTTCGGGCAGTTCCGCGAGCCATTGCGGCCAGCGTTCGAGCGACGCGGCGCCGAGCTCGGTGATCAGCCGTTCCGCGCTCGCCGCTTCCGCGAGCGGCGCGAGCATCGCGGCCGCGATCCAGGCAGCCGACTGCTCGCCGTCCGGGCCGCCGCGCTCGTACAGCGCGACGCGATGCCCGTCGCCCGCGAGCCGCCACGCGATCAGGCGGCCGACGAGGCCGCCGCCGAGCACCGCGAAATCGGGCCGTGCATCCTGGACGTTCATCGCGCGCCCTCCGCGCGAATACGCACGACGAGCGTCGACGCGCGCGCGCCGCCACATGCGAACGCATGCGGCATCGGGGCGGGAATCAAGCAAAAGACTGAAGATTGTGCGGTCATCATTCCTTCCGTAACGCGCAATGCGCGTACCCAAAAGGACGAAACCGGCAGCAAAGGCCGGCCGGGCGGGACTCGGGCGCTGACCATATGGGATGGCGGCCAGCGCGGCCCGGCGGGATCAGAAACTTCCCTCGCCGGTATTACCCGGATCGGGTGCAAAGGGTTTTTCTCAGCCTCGCCGCGCCGCCCGGAACATCCGCCGGCCACGCCACGAAGCACCCCTGTTTCGTCGTCGGCCATTAGACCATAAAAGCCGAAAGCGCCGCAAACTGTCCCCGTGGGGCAAATTCCCCGTCGGCCCGCGCCGCTCTGGCACAATGCCCGCAGGCCGGCCGCGCGAGCGGCCGGTTGCCGCGTCACCGCCGGCCCTTAAGCGCCGTTTAAGACGCGCGGGCGACCATCGCTGCGCCCGCCGTCCGTCGGCGCCGCGCCCCGGCATGCCGTATCGCGGCGCGCGCCCGGCTTCGCCCGGCCCGCGCGCCGGCTACTCATCAGGAAGCACATGACCCAATCGATCGATCCCGTCCGCTCCGCCTCCGACGCGCCGCAGGACGAGCGCCCGGTATCCGCATGGAGCCTCATCAAGCCCTACTGGGTATCGTCCGAATGGAAAATCGCGTGGGGCCTGCTGGTCACGATCATCGCGATCAACCTCTGCGTGGTCTGGATCAACGTCCGGCTGAACAAGTGGAACGCCGAGTTCTACAACGCGCTGCAGTCGAAGGACGTCCACGACTTCCCGAATCTGCTGATGCAGTTCTCCGCGCTCGCGTTCGCGTTCATCATCCTCGCGGTGTACGGCCGCTACCTGCGGCAGCTGCTCGGCTTCCGCTGGCGCCAGTGGCTCACCGACCGCTTCCTCGGCCAGTGGCTCGGCGATCGCGCGTTCTACCGGATCGAACGCGACCGCCTCGCGGACAACCCCGACCAGCGGATCACCGACGACCTCCAATCGTTCGCGACCACGACGCTCGCGCTGTCGCTCGACCTGCTGTCGACGGTCGTCACGCTCGTGTCGTTCATCACGATCCTGTGGTCGCTCGCCGGCGCGCTGACGTTCACGCTCGGCGCGACGCCGATCTCGATTCCCGGCTACATGGTGTGGGCGGCCGCGCTGTACGCGGTGATCGGCTCGCTGATCATCCAGAAGGTCGGCCATCCGTTGGTGTCGATCAACTACCAGCAGCAGCGCGTCGAGGCCGATTTCCGCTTCGGGCTGATCCGCGTGCGCGAGAACGCCGAGCAGATCGCGTTCTACGACGGCGAGAAGACCGAGGCGGCCAACGCGCAGGGCCTCTTCATGCGCATCCGCGACAACTGGTGGCGCGTGATGAAGTACACGAAGCGGCTGACGTTCGTGCTGAGCTTCTACGGGCAGATCGCGATCATCTTCCCGCTCGTCGTCGCCGCGCCGCGCTATTTCGCGGGCGCGTTCTCGTTCGGCGTGCTGATGCAGATCTCGTCCGCGTTCGGCACCGTCAGCGATTCGTTCTCGTGGTTCATCAACAGCTACTCGACCCTTGTCGAATGGCGCGCCACCGTCAACCGTCTGCGCGAATTCAAGCGCGTGATGGGCACGTCGCACCTGAAGGAAAGCCTGTCGCCCGCGACCGAGCACGGCGGCATCAACCTGCACTACATCGACGACGCGAAGCTGTCGACGTCGGCGCTGAAGCTCGCGCTGCCGAACGGCAACGCGCTCGCCGACATCGGCAACGTGACGATCGAGCCGGGCTCGCGCTGGCTCGTGATCGGCAAGTCGGGTTCCGGCAAGAGCACGTTCATGCGTGCGCTCGCGGGCCTGTGGCCGTTCGGCGACGGTGCGATCGATGCGCCGGTCGGCGCGCGGATGATGTTCGTGCCGCAGACGAGCTACCTGCCGATCGGCACGCTGAAGGCCGCGCTCACCTATCCGGCGACACCCGACACGTTCAGCGACGAAGCCTGCCGCGACGCGCTGCGCGCGTGCCGCCTCGAGGATTACGTCGAGCGCCTAGACGAGACCGCGCACTGGACGCGCGTGCTGTCGCCCGGCGAGCAGCAGCGTCTTGCCGGCGCGCGCGTGCTGCTGCACAAGCCCGACTTCCTGTTCCTCGACGAAGCCACCAGCGCGCTCGACGCCGACAACGAGGCACGCCTGTATCACCTGTTCGCCGAACGGCTGCCGAAGGCCGCGATCGTCAGCATCGCGCACCGCGAGTCGCTGGCCGCGTTCCACGTCGGCACGATCAACGTCGAACGCGCGAACGCCGGCGACAAGGTCGCCGCGTGAGCGCACGCGCGCGCATCGCGCTGATCACCGGCGCAGGCGCGGGGATCGGCGCGGCGCTCGCACGACGGCTCGCGGCGCCCGGCATCGCGCTGGCGCTGCATGCGCGCGGCGCGGACGATTCCGCGCGGGCGCGGCTCGCCGAAGTCGCCCGTGCGTGCACGACGGCCGGCGCCGAATGCATCACGCTGACCGGCGATCTCGGCGAACCGGGTCTTGCCGCCGCGCTCGTCGATACCACCGCCACGCGCTTCGGCGGGCTCGACCAGCTCGTCGCGAACGCCGGCTTCGCCGCGCGGCAATCCTTTTCCGATCTTTCCGCGGACACGCTCGCGTGCGCCTTCACGGCGATGCCCGGCGCGTTCTCGGCGCTCGCGGGCCGCGCGCGGCCGCTGCTCGAAGCGTCGGTCGCCCCGCGCATCGTCGCGGTCAGCTCGTTCGTCGCGCACCGTTACCGCGCCGATGCGCCGTTCGCGGCGACCGCCGCCGCGAAGGCCGCGCTCGAATCGCTCGTGCGCTCGGCGGCCGCCGAATTCGCCGCGCGCGGCATCACCGTGAACGCCGTCGCGCCGGGCTTCACGCGCAAGGACCACGGCCCGAGCGCCGGCAACGCCGCCGCGTGGGCGCAGGCCGAACAGGCGACACCGCTCGGCCGGATCGCCGAACCCGACGATGTCGCCGCGCTGATCGCATTCCTGTTGTCCGATGCGGCGCGGCAGATCACCGGCCAGGTCATTCACGTCGACGGCGGCCTGACGCTCTGACGCGTCCTTCCCTCCCCCTCCTTGCCCGCACGAACCCGTCCCCGCCTTTTTGGCGCGCGGGGCCGCGCCCGTAAAATAACCGCCACGCGGCAGCGCGAGACAAGACGAGAGGGGGCGGCAAGCATGCAGGCATTCCAGTGGTTCAACGAACTGTCGACGCGCGAGCGCCGGACGCTGTACGCCGGCTTCGGCGGCTACGCGGTCGATGCGTTCGACTTCATGATCTATTCGTTCCTGATTCCGACGCTGATCGCGACCTGGGGCATGTCGAAGAGCGAGGCGGGGATGATCGCGACGAGTTCGCTGATCTCGTCGGCGATCGGCGGCTGGGTCGCCGGCATCCTCGCCGACCGCTACGGCCGCGTGCGCGTGCTGCAGTGGACGATCGCGACGTTCGCGCTGTTCACGTGCCTGTCCGGGTTCACGCATTCGTTCTGGCAGCTGCTCGCCACCCGCACGCTGCAGGGCTTCGGCTTCGGCGGCGAATGGTCGGTCGTGACGATCATGATGGTCGAGACGATCCGATCGCCCGAGCATCGCGCAAAGGCCGTCGGCACCGTGCAGAGCAGCTGGTCGTTCGGCTGGGGCGCGGCCGCGATCCTCTACTGGGCATTCTTCGCGCTGCTGCCCGAGCAGCTCGCGTGGCGCGCGTGCTTCTGGATCGGCATCGCGCCCGCGCTGTGGATCCTGTACATCCGCCGCAACGTCAGCGATCCCGACATCTACACGGCCACGCGCCGCGCGCGCGACGAGGGCCGCGTGTCGGGCCACTTCCTCGAGATCTTCTCGCCGCCGCACCTGCGCGCGACGCTGTTCGGCAGCGCGCTGTGCACCGGCATGCTCGGCGGCTACTACGCGATCACGACGTGGCTGCCCACCTACCTGAAAACCGTCCGCCACCTGTCGGTGTTCAACACGAGCGGCTATCTGGTCGTGCTGATCGTCGGCTCGTTCGTCGGCTACGTGGTCGGCGCGATCCTGTCCGACCGGCTCGGCCGCCGCGCGTCGTTCATCCTGTTCGCGATCGGCTCGTTCTCGCTCGGCATGGCATACACGATGCTGCCGATCACCGATACCGCGATGCTGCTGCTCGGCTTCCCGCTCGGCATCGTCGTGCAGGGGATTTTCGCGGGCGTCGGCGCGTACCTGTCGGAACTGTATCCGGGCGCGATCCGCGGCTCGGGCCAGGGCTTCTGCTACAACCTTGGCCGCGGGCTCGGCTCGTTCTTCCCGATCCTCGTCGGCGCGCTGTCGCAGTCGATGTCGCTCGTGAAGGCGATCGGCCTCGTGGCGGGCGGCGGCTACCTGCTCGTGATCGTCGCCGCGCTCGTGCTGCCGGAAACGCGCGGCAAGTCGCTCGTCGACGATCCGGCCGTCGCGTCGTGATCAACTGCTTCGCCCAGGAAACCGCATGCACGTGATCGTTCTGGGCGCCGGCGTGATCGGCGTCACCACCGCCTGGCACCTGCGCGAAGCAGGCTGCGACGTCACCGTGATCGAACGCGAGGCCGACGTCGCGCGAGCGACGAGCCTCGGCAACGCGGGCGTGATCGCGCCCGGCTACGTGACGCCGTGGGCAGCGCCCGGGATGCCCGGCAAGATCCTCAAGTACCTGTTCAAGCCCGCGTCGCCGCTGATCTTCCGGCCGACGCTCGATGCCGCGCAGTGGCGCTGGATCGCGCGCTGGCTGCGCGAATGCGAGTTCGAACGGTTCCGCGTGAACAAGCAGCGGATGCAGCGCGTCGCGTATTACAGCCGCGCATGCCTGCATGCGTTTCGCGAGCGTTATCCGTTCGACTACGGCGCGAGCCGCGGCTACCTGCAACTGCTGCGCGGCGCGTTCGACGTCGAGATGGTGCAGCCCGCGCTGAAGGTGCTGCGCGACGCCGGCATCGCGTTTCGCGAACTCGACGCGGCCGGCTGCACGGCGATCGAGCCGGGCCTGCGCTGGGCGCGGCAGGCGCCCGTCGGCGGCATCTACCTGCCCGACGACGAAGCCGGCGACTGCGCCCGCTTCACGCGCGAACTGCGGGCGCTGTGCGAGGCGAACGGCGTGACGTTCCGCTTTCGCACCGAGATCCGCGCGCTCGACGTCGCGGGCGGCAAGGTGCGCGGCGTGCGGGTCGATTCGCGCGCGGCGGGCGATGCCACGCCACGCGATGCGATGCTCGCCGCCGACGCGATCGTCGTCGCGCTTGGCGTCGACAGCGCCGGCCTGCTGCGGCCGCATGGAATCGACGTGCCGCTGTATCCGGTGAAAGGCTATTCCGCCACGCTCGAAGTCGTCGACGAGGAAAAAGCGCCGTGCGCCGCGCTGATGGACGAATCACTGAAGACGGCGATCACGCGCTTCGGCCCGACGCTGCGCGTCGCGGGCACCGCGGAACTCGGCAACCGGCGCGCGGCGCTGCGTCAGCAGGCGCTCGATACGCTGATGAAGGTGCTCGACGACTGGTTTCCGGCGGCCGCCGATCGGGCCTCGGCGCGCTTCTGGGTCGGCCGCCGGCCGATGACGCCCGACGGGCCTCCGCTGCTGGGCGCCAGCGGGATCGACGGGCTCTGGCTCAACGTCGGCCACGGCTCGACGGGCTGGGCGATGTCGATGGGTTCGGGGAAGGTGCTGGCGGACCTCGTCACCGGACACGAGCCGGAGATCGATCTGTCCGGCCTGACGCTCGCGCGCTACCGACGTTAGAACGCAGCAGGCCGGACGTCGGGCGGCGGCGTCGCCCCATCGGGTCCAGACGGTTTGTCCGGCGAGCTGTCGATGATGGCCGGCCTTCGCCCCGCATCGCGGAAACCGCTCAGCGCGCGGCGTGACCATCCGCGCACGCAACCGGCGCCGACGCGATCGGCCGATGCGACACGCCTTCGTGCGACAGCCGGCTTTCGAACAGCGTCAGCGCGTCGACACGCAGCACGACCTGTCGCCCCGGCGCGCCGCCGTGCGCGGGCTGGCCGACCGCGTCATGCGGCAGCCGCGCGAGCGTCACGTGCGGGCGGAACGGCCGCCGGTCGGCCGGCACGCCGAGTTCGCGCAGCACCGCCGACAACC
>NZ_JAAGPK010000260.1:0-7084 GCF_017104685.1 Burkholderia sp. Tr-20355
TCCGCCGGCCTTCAGGAAGCCGCGGCGCGCGGGGCGCGACGGCGGGTTCAGATCGTCTGCCATGGTCGGCTCCGTTACTTCGCGAGCATCAGCGTGTTGACGTCGTCCTGGACGTAATAGAAGCCGTCGCCGTCGGGCGTCATCGCGATCCCGAACAGGTCGCCGTTGCCGGGCGGCGACTGCGCCTTGTCGGTATCGATCCAGCGCGCATAGAGCTGCTTGCCGGCGACCGGATCGATCTCGACGACCTGGCCGTTCAGCGCGTTGGTCGCGAGCAGATGGCCGTTCGGCGCGGTCGCGAGTGCGAGCGGGCGGCGCAGAAAGCCGTCGGCCGTCACCTGGCGGCCGACGCCCGCGCTCGTGTCGCGCGTGAGCGGATCGTCGATCTCGACGACGCGGTTGCCGATCGCGTCGGAGACGTACAGCTTCTTCTGGTCGCCCGACAGCGCGAGGCCGGTCGGGCCGACCAGGAACACGCCCTTGTCGGCCTGCGCGCCGAGGCCGCTCGCGACGACCGTTTCCTGCTTGATGACGGGCGGCTTGCCGGCCGGCACGTCGAGGTCGAGGCGCAGTACCGTCGCCTGCTTGTAGACGGGCGGGTTGCCGTCCGCGCCGCCGACGCCGAAGCCGGCCATGCTGACGAACAGCGTCGCGCTGTCGCCGCGGTCGACCACGGCCATGTTGCCCCATGGGTCGTTGATGTTCGCGCTCGACCACGTCGAGGCGATCCGGCCGTGCGGATCGAGCACGATCAGGCAGCCGGCGCCTTTCGTCGACGTCGTGCCGTCGTTGCTCGGCGTGCTGCCGACGATCACCCAGCCCGACTTCAGCATCGTCATCGCGGTCGACAGGCCGACGCCGCCCGGGCACGCCTTCAGGTCGCGTGGAATCGTCGCGAACAGGCTCATCTGCTTGGTCGACGGCCGATAGTCGACGATCGTGCTGCCGGTGCCCTGCAGGTTCGCCGCGTTGTTGAAGTTGTCGACGAGCACGTCGCCTGCCTGGATCGTGCCGGCCGACACCGGCGCAACCGCGATCGCGTACGGGTTCTGGTCGCCGTTGTCGGGCACCGTGTTGACGAGCAGCGTATGGCGATGCAGCGTCTCGAGGAAGCCTTGCGGCTCGGCGAACGCGCCGGCGGCGGCCGTCAGCGCGACGGCGGCCAGCGCGCCCGTCGCGAGGCGGCGAAGCGGGGCGGATTGAATCATCGGGATCTCCTGGGAGGCGCGCCGCGTCGGCGCGCGCGAAAACGGGTGGCGTGGGCGGACGGCGGGCGCGCGGCGGTCAGAACGTGATCGTCGTGCGTGCGCCGAGCACGAACGTGTTGCGCAGCGGCTGGGTCGCGTCGCCCGGGTTCTGGCCCGCGCCGGCGTTGAACGTGTACTGCGCATCGGCCGCGATCACCCACCACGGGTTGACCTGATACTGGTAGGTCGCCTCGACGGTCGTCTCGCGGGTGCGCACGCCGTACGGGCCGGCTGCAAAGTTGCGCGCGGCCTGATCGAGGTCGGTCACGTGGCTGCCGACCTGGATGTACGTGACGGCGAGGCCGACGCTGTCGTTGTCGCGACCGTCGAACGGCGCCTTCAGCACGATGCCCGCGTTCGCCGCGAAGCTCACGAGGTTGCGGTCGCCCGGCGCGCCCATCACGCGTGCGAACACCCCGAGGCTTTTCGCGCCGGTGGGGTCGGGACGCCAGATCATCTGGTCGGCCACCGCGTAGAAGCTGTAGTCGCCGTGGTGCTGCCGCGCGTTGCCGTTCGATGCGGGATCGGCGAGCGACAGACCGTCGGTGCCGGCGTTCTGGTCCGCGAAGCGGCCGTTGTGATACCACAGGCCGATCTTGTAGGTACCCGGCAGTCCGTTCGAATGGCCGGTGTCCATTTCGCCGTCGGACGGCTGGTTCAGCGCGTACTGCAGCTCGCCGATATAGAGCGTGCCGTTGTGCAGGTTGAAGTTCGTGCCGCTCAGGTTGCCCGGGTTGTTGCCGAGCGGATCGCCGTCGAACACGCCCGCGAGCGCGGTGAGTTTCGGCGTGAGCTGTGCGCGCACGCGTACGCCGAGGCCCGCGAGCGGATACGCGGGGCCGCCGTTCGGCAGATCATACGACGGCAGCGCGGGCCAGCCGAACATCGTATTGACGAACGTGTTCGCATACGTGCTGACCATGAACTCCTGGTCCAGGCTCTGCTGGCCGATCTTCACGTCGACGCGCTTGTCGAGGAACGATTGCTGGTACCAGAGCTCCCACAGGCGCGTCGTGTCCTGCGCCTCGATGCCGCTCGCGGTGTTGAGCGTGCCGAGATTGCGCGCGCTCAGGTTGCTGCCGTGGATCTGCAGCGCGCTGACGTTGAAGGTGCCGCCGGGCAGGCTGATCGCCTTTTGCGTATCGACCGTCAGCGTCGCGGTCGTCAGCCCGTCATACGTGCCGCCGCGGTTCAGCCCGCCGCGCAGGTTCGCGAGGTATTCGCTGGTTTCGGTGATCTGCAGCGTCGCGCCGTACTTGCCGAGCCACGGGCGGATGCCGCCCATGTCGCCGAGCAGGCTCTGGCGCGTCCAGATGCCGGTCCACATGCCGGCCGGCTTCGCCTGGATCGCGAGGTCGGCCTCGGGCGCTTCGGGCTGCGCGTCGACCGACGCGGCGGCGAACGCAGCGCCGCTCGCGAACGATGCGCACGCGAGGACGGCCGCACAGGCGGCGGGGCGCATCCGGGTGCGGACGCGGTCTCCATGGAACGACGCAACCTTCATATCAAATTCCTGGTTCTAATTGGTTTGGAGTCCTGCTTGTCGGTCGCTGTCCCGACGCTCGGCACCGATCGGCCAGGGCATGAAGAAGAGCGCAACGCGGCGCATCGTAGGAGTGTCGAATGGGAATGTCAATGTAAACGAGAATGATTCGCATCTAAATTACTGAATGTAATGGGAGGGCTTACGGATGGGGGCTGACGGGTGTTTTCCGAAAGAAAAAACGTAAATATCGGCGTAATGAAAATGAATGCTTCGATGCGGAGCGATGGATCGCCGGCAGGGGAGGCGGGACGGGGCACCGGGCGCGTTGTGGCGGACAGAATCGGCGCCTGCGCGGGTTTTTCGATGCGATGTCGCCGGTCGCAGGAACTCCGTGCTTACCCGGTGTCCAAACGGGGCTGGATGCGATTCGCGGGCCGCGCGGGCTCGCCCGCCAAGCCGGGTAGCGTGGGTCAGGGTTTTGTTTTAAAAGGATTTTTCGTGATTTTCGGGTGTTTTCCCCGCTTCCGTGCCGCGTTGAAAATTCGTCCGGTTTCCCTTCTTGAATTTGTCAAAACCCGTCCATATAATTAGCACTCGCTGCACGAGAGTGCTAACAATTCTCTGCCGGGCGACAAGCCGGGCAGATTCCCTAAGCGTTCTTCAATCTCAGTCAAGAGAGGAGTGAATATGAACCTTCGTCCTTTGCACGATCGCGTGATCGTCAAGCGCCTGGATCAGGAAACCAAGACCGCCTCGGGCATCGTCATCCCCGACGCCGCTGCTGAAAAGCCGGACCAGGGCGAAGTCCTGGCCATCGGCCCGGGCAAGCGCGACGACAAGGGCGCACCGATCGCGCTCGACGTGAAGGTCGGCGATCGCGTCCTGTTCGGCAAGTACGCAGGCCAGACCGTGAAGGTCGACGGCCAGGAACTGCTGGTCATGCGCGAAGAAGACATCATGGCCGTGGTCAACGCGAAGTAAGCGTCCTCCGACGGTACATATTCCCAAGAATTCAAGGAGTTAGAAGATGGCAGCTAAAGACGTCGTATTCGGCGATTCCGCCCGTTCGAAGATGGTCGAAGGCGTGAACATTCTCGCCAACGCAGTCAAGGTCACGCTGGGTCCGAAGGGCCGCAACGTGGTGCTCGAGCGCAGCTTCGGCGGCCCGACGGTCACCAAGGACGGTGTGTCGGTCGCGAAGGAAATCGAGCTGAAGGACAAGCTCCAGAACATGGGCGCGCAAATGGTCAAGGAAGTCGCTTCCAAGACCAGCGACAACGCAGGCGACGGCACGACGACGGCAACCGTCCTCGCGCAATCGATCGTTCGCGAAGGCATGAAGTACGTCGCATCGGGCATGAACCCGATGGACCTGAAGCGCGGTATCGACAAGGCAGTCGCAGCGGCTGTCGACGAGCTGAAGAAGATCAGCAAGCCGTGCACGACGAACAAGGAAATCGCACAGGTCGGCTCGATCTCGGCGAACAGCGACACGTCGATCGGCGATCGCATCGCTGAAGCGATGGACAAGGTCGGCAAGGAAGGCGTCATCACCGTCGAAGACGGCAAGTCGCTGGCTGACGAACTCGACGTCGTCGAAGGCATGCAATTCGACCGCGGCTACCTGTCGCCGTACTTCATCAACAACCCGGAAAAGCAAGTCGCCGTCCTCGACAACCCGTTCGTGCTGCTGCACGACAAGAAGGTGTCGAACATCCGTGATCTGCTGCCGGTGCTCGAGCAAGTCGCGAAGGCTGGCCGTCCGCTGCTGATCATCGCCGAAGACATCGAAGGCGAAGCGCTCGCAACGCTGGTCGTGAACAACATCCGCGGCATCCTGAAGACCGTTGCGGTCAAGGCGCCTGGCTTCGGCGATCGTCGCAAGGCGATGCTGGAAGACATCGCGATCCTGACGGGCGGCCAGGTGATCGCCGAAGAAACCGGCCTGACGCTCGAGAAGGCAACGCTGGCAGAACTGGGCCAGGCGAAGCGCATCGAAGTGGGCAAGGAAAACACGACGATCATCGACGGCGCAGGCGAAGCCGTGAACATCGAAGCACGCGTGAAGCAAGTGCGCGCGCAAATCGAAGAAGCGACGTCGGACTACGACCGTGAAAAGCTGCAAGAGCGCGTGGCCAAGCTGGCCGGCGGTGTTGCAGTGATCAAGGTCGGTGCTGCGACCGAAGTCGAAATGAAGGAAAAGAAGGCACGTGTCGAAGACGCACTGCACGCAACGCGCGCAGCTGTGGAAGAAGGCATCGTGGCAGGTGGCGGCGTTGCGCTGATCCGCGCTCGCACCGCGATCGCAGGCCTGACCGGCGCGAACGCCGACCAGAACGCCGGCATCAAGATCGTGCTGCGCGCGATGGAAGAGCCGCTGCGCCAGATCGTCACGAACGGCGGCGAAGAAGCCAGCGTCGTGGTGGCGGCCGTTGCTGCAGGTACGGGCAACTACGGCTACAACGCAGCAACGGGCGAGTACGTCGACATGGTTGAAGCCGGCGTCGTCGACCCGACCAAGGTCACGCGCACCGCACTGCAGAACGCAGCGTCGGTTGCTGGCCTGCTGCTGACGACGGACGCAGCTGTCGCAGAACTGCCGAAGGAAGACGCACCGATGCCGGGCGGCATGCCGGGCGGCATGGGCGGCATGGGCATGGACATGTAATCGACCTCGGTCGATGGTGTCCGGAACGCGCAGCGATGCGCGTTCCAGCCAAAAGAAAAGACCCGCAGCGATGCGGGTCTTTTTTTATTGGTGCGAGGATCTTGATGTGCGTGCGGGGCGGCCGGAGGCGTTGCGCCCGCGGTGGCGCGGCAGGTGCGACGGCGGGGCATGCCCGCCGTGCCCGCGTCAATGCCGGTGCGACGTCCGCGATACCGGATCGGCCTTCACGGCCGGCGGCGTATCCGATTCTTCATTGCTGCGCGCCCAGAAGAACCGGTCGGGCAGGTAGGCGCCCATGCCGGGCCGGAACGCGTCGCGCACGGCCTGGTACAGGTACTCCTGCGCCTCGCGCACCGCTTCGGGCGGTTCCTGGCCGTTCGCGAGCAGCGCCGCGATGGCCGCGCCGAGCGTATCGGTGATGCCCATCAGCCGGTGCGGCGAGCGATCCCACATGTCCTCGCGAAGCTGGCCTTCCTCGCCGTACAGCGTGTTGACGAGCCGGTGCGAGCCCGTCTCCGACGACAGGATGTACTCGCAGCCCTGCGACAGCAGGTGCGACACGGCGGCGTCGAGATTCGGCGCCTCGGCATCGCCGTCTGGCTGCGCGAGCGCGATCAGCGTGGCGTGATCGGCGACCAGCAGCGTGGTTTGCGGCGCCAGCAGGTCGGCGATCGACTCGCGCAGGTCGTCGGCCGCGAGCACGTGCTCGTCGTCGAGCGTGAAATCCGGCGCGAGCACGAGCGGCACGCCGTCGTAGTCGGCGACGACCTCGGCGATCGCACTGACGACTTCCGCGCGCGTCGCCGCGCCGATCTTGAACGCGGCGACCGGCATGTCCTCGAGCAGCATGCGCGCCTGGGCGGCGACGACTTCGGGGTCGAGGCCGGTCACTTCGTCGCAGGCGGCGGAGTCGCGCACGGTGTAGCCCGTCAGGACGGACACGCCGTGACAGCCCATGCTCGCCAGGGTCATCAGATCGGCTTGGAGGCCGGAGCCGCCGGTGGGATCGGACAGGCCGAAGGTGAGGACGATCGGAGGGGCGTTGCTGGACATGTAAAAATGGGGCAAGAGAAAAACGGAAAGCGACGGAGATGCGGACCGCGAGGCGAGTGGCCGTTTTCGGCCCTGTGTTGCCCGGCAGGCCGCACTTTTCAGCCATTATGCGGTGGAATCCGGCCCGCACGACGGATTTTTTAGCGCAGCGCAACGTAGTCGCCGTCCTCCAGCGCGATTGCTAGGCAGTCCGGCCCCGACACGGTACCATCATGGCTCCCGAATTTACCGACTTTTCCCGACGCGGCTAAGATGGAATACAAGAGCTGGATGTGCCTGATTTGTGGCTGGATTTACGACGAAGAAGCCGGGCTGCCGGAAGAGGGCATTGCCCCGGGCACGCGCTGGGAAGACGTCCCGATCAACTGGACGTGCCCCGAATGCGGCGCTCGCAAGGAAGACTTCGAGATGGTCCAGATCTGATCGGACCGCTGGCCCACGGACACTCCGCTCCGGCCTCGCATCGGCCCGGCGCTCGCGCGCCGCGGTTCGGGCGAGCGACTTGACGATGACAGGCGCGCGTGTCCATGACGTCCGATCCGGCGAACGTTCCCCACCCTGACGCACTGCCCAACCCGCGCGGCGGGGCCGTGCGCGCGGCCGACGCATGGCTTGCGGCGGCCGCCGACG
>NZ_JAAGPK010000261.1:0-6928 GCF_017104685.1 Burkholderia sp. Tr-20355
TCCACGCGGTGCAGTGCGTCGTCGATCGTCGCGAGCAGCGCGGGCGGTGCCGGCTGGCGCGCGTTCGCGGCCGCGCAGCGCGCGTAGTGATCGGTGACGCCGGCGAGGACGCGATCGATCGCGTCGGGTACGTCGCCCGACAGGCGACGGCGCGAGCGGCGCAGGTCGAGCGCGTTCAGTGCGATGCGCAGGTCGCGGAAGCTCTCGATCGACGGGTGGCGGTGATCGTCGGATGCGCCCAGGCGCGGCAGCAGCTGCGTGACGCGGTCGAGCATCCGCGATGCGTGGTTGCGCTGGTCGTCGAGCGGCTGCGTCGACGCGGAGCGCGCGACGTCTTCCCAGCCCGAGCGCAACAGGCGCCGCACCGCGAGCTCCGCGCCGAACGGCCGCGTCGCCCGCGTCCACACGTACGCGAACAGCAGCCCGGCGACACCCGCGAGGTTGCTGTTCAGGAACACGAAGAAATCGGCTTCGTACGCGCTCTGGATGCTGATGAAGGTCGCCGTGTTCACGGCGACGAGCATCGTCACCATGTTGAACTGCGGGCGCGGCAGCAGCGTGCCGATCAGGATGAACGGGCCCGCGAACATCAGCACGAGCATCGCGAAATCGTGCACGTGCGGCAGCACGACGAACAGGTACAGGCCCGCGAACACGACGCTCGCGGCGGTCGACAGGAAGAACTTGAACACCAGCGGCGCCGGCTCGTCGAGCGCGGCGAAGAAGCTGCACGACACGGCCACGAGCGTGACGGCCGCCGCACCGTCGTGCCAGCCGGACGAGATCCACAGCCAGCACGCGAACACGATCGCGAACACGACGGTCAGCGTCGAGAACAGCATCATCCCGCGATCGAAGAAGCGTTCGGTGCCGCCGAGCCGCCAGTGCCGGTAGCGCGGCTGCCACACACCCGATTCGTTCGCGATCAGCGCACGCAGCGAACGGCAGTCCTGCCAGATGTCGACGACCTGGCGCAGCCGCCACAGCGCGTTCGACAGCAGTGCGCCCTCCCAGCTCGCCAGGGCGCTGTCGGCGGGCTGCAGCGCGGCGATGCGCTCGCGCAGGTTGTCCGCGACCGCGTCGTGGGCCATGTCGCCGTCGGCCTTCACGGACGGCAGCGGTGCGTCGAACCATTTCGCGGCATCGGCCAGCAGCGCATCGAGAGCGGGCGGGCGCACGTGCAGGTCGCGCATCAGCGCGATCAAGGGATCGGCGAGCGACGACATCAGCGGCAGGAACAACTGCATGCGGCCCGCGAGCGCCTGCGCGCGGGCAAGGATGCGCGGGTGCGCATGGTCGTAACTCAGCTGGCTCAGCAGGAATTCGAGGCCGGTGATCGTCGCGGCGAGCCGTTGGCGGCATGCCGACAACGCCTTGCCGGCAATTTGCCCGGACAGCGTCTCGCGACCGTAGAACGCGGCGTCCTTGAACCACGCGTCGGTGCGTTCGATCAGCGTCGGCGCGAGCCGGTTCGGAAACACGGTGCTGCCGACCACGCTCGCGCAGACGATGCCGAGCACGATTTCCTCGGTTCGCGCGATCGCGACGTCGAACACGGTGGACGGGTCGGTCACGGTCGGCAGTGCGATCAGCGGCATCGTATAGCCGGCGAGCATGAACACGTAGCTGCGCGCGGTGCGGTCGGAGATCGCGAGGTAGAGCAGCGTGCCGCACCAGGTCGCGACGATGATGCTGAACAGGAGCGGCGTCTCGACGAATGGCGGCACGAAGAAGATCGCGGCGGCTGCGCCGAGCGCGGTGCCGAGCGCGCGGTACAGCGCCTTCGAGCGCGTCGCGCCGACGAACGGGTTCGACACGATGTAGACGCTCGCCATCGCCCAGTACGGGCGCGGCAGCTGGAAATACAGGCCGAGGTACAGCGCCAGCATCGACGCGGCGAACGTCTTGCCCGAGAACAGCCAGTCGCGGAGGCTCGGATAGGTCATGACGCGGTGTCGTCGGCGGGGGAGATACGCGAGGCGGGCGGGTGCGACTCGGACGCGTTGAACGCTTCGAGCACGCGCAGCGTCGTTTCGAGATCGGTGCGCGTCACGCCCTTGAGCACCTGAGCGCGCAGCGTGCGCAGGTCTTCTTCCATCCTCGCGGTGACGGCGCGGCCGGCGGCCGTCAGCGAGATCGTTTTCGCGCGACGATCGTGCGGATCCTCGTCGCGGCGCGCAAGGCCGGCCGCGCACAGCTGGTCGAGCAGGCGCACGAGCGACGGCCCTTCGATCCCGACGTGTTCGGCGAGCGTGCCCTGCCGTACACCTTCGCCGAGCCGGCCGGCGATCAGGAGCGGCGTCGCGCAGGCCTCGGACACGTTGTACGCGTTCAGCACGCCGTCACTGGTGCGGCGCCACTTGCGCGCGGACAGCACGAGCAGGCTGCTGACGGCGAGGCGGAGGTCGTGCAGATTGGTCATGGCCGAGATGATAGGGTAAAAACATTCGATAGCAAACTATCGTTTTCTTGTCACCCGGATGACATGTCGCTCGTCGCGCGGCCGGTCCATCAGAACCAATTTAGGCAGCGTGCCGGCGGTGGTCAAGCTGTAAGGTCCGCGCCAGGAATCGCACGCGGCGCGCGAGGCGGCTATATTGTCGAATGTATCGAATGGTCAGACGAAAATCGTCGCGCAGGACCGGCAGGGCCGCAGGGGGCGAGCAAATTCGAAGCCCGGGTTCGGGAATGCCGACTTCGCGAAACGCCGTGCGGCGCGCATATTTGGGCCCTTGCCAACGCACCGGAGACTCCATCAGTGTCGAACTCATCCTCGCAGCCCGCCGCACCCGCGTCACTCGACGCGTGGCTCGGCAAGACCGAAACGCTTGGCGACGACATCACCGCGTTCCCGCTCAACGCGCTGGCCGCCACGCTCGACCGCCCGTCGCCCGGCGACGTCGTCCCGCCGATGTGGCACTGGCTCTATTTCCTGCCCATCGCGCCGCTGGCCGAAGTCGGCCCCGACGGCCACCCGAAGCGCGGCGGCTTCCTGCCGCCCGTGCCGCTGCCGCGCCGCATGTGGGCCGGCGGCCGGCTGACGTTTCACGCGCCGCTGCGCGCGGGGCGGCGCGCGACGCGCGAATCGACGATCGCGAACATCGAGGACAAGACGGGCCGCAGCGGCCGGCTCGTGTTCGTGACGGTGCAGCACCGCATCGAGTCCGATGGGGTGCCGTGTATCGAGGAAGAGCACGACATCGTCTATCGAGACGCGCAGCAGCCGGGCGCGCCGGCGCAGAAGCCGGTCGCGGCGCCCACGGGTGAAACGTGGGCGCGCACCGTCACGGCCGACGCCGTGATGCTGTTCCGCTATTCGGCGCTGACCTTCAATGGTCACCGTATCCACTACGACCGCAGCTACGTGACGCAGGAAGAAGGCTATCCGGGGCTCGTCGTGCACGGCCCGCTGATCGCGACGCTGCTCGTCGATCTCGTGCATCGCGAACGGCCGGACGCGGTGCTCGCGAGCTTTGCGTTTCGCGCGGTGCGCCCGACCTTCGACGGGGAGCCGTTCACGCTGTGCGGCAAGCCGTCGGACGACGGCAGTACGATCGAGCTGTGGGCGAAGGATCGCGATGGCTGGCTGACGATGCAGGCGACGGCGACGCTGGCTTGACGCGCCGCGCGAACGGCGCGACCCGATTTCGTTTCCACAACCCACGACGAACGCGGTTCCCGGTCGCGGTCTCACGCTCGCGACGGTCCCGCCGTAACTGCGTACCGACGCGATTCCGGCCGATGTGCCGGTGACCTCGAAGACACGGCACATGCCGTGCGCGCCGGTGGCCTGACTGCCCGCATCGACTCGACCCGCAGCGCCCTGCTGACGTGCGCGATTCCACCGGGACAATATTTTCAGGGTGTTTTGCCGGGCGACGAGGCGGATGCCACGACGGAGACATCGAGACGGGAAAGACCGAGGTATCGGCGGGCTGGCGCAACGCGATCGGCGCGGTGCCCGGCATCGAGTCGAGAGACAAGCGGCTCGTGACGCGTGCGAAAGCCGACGAGAGCGTCGGTATAGTGAAGGAGGCGGCGGACGAGGTCGCGGAGCGGAACATGTCGGCGCTCGCGTGAGGTTCGGGCGGTCGTGATGCGCTTTGGCGCGTGACGTGATGCCGCCGCATGAAATGCGGCGGCGCGTTTTTATGGTGGTGCCGTTCGGGAGGACCGCCGATGCGTTGCCGCAGCACGCACCGGTCGCCGATCCTCGATCAGTAGTCCCACACGACGGGAACGAAGCGGAAGCCGCTGCCGTCCCTCGCAACATGGCCGATGGAAGGGAACGCGACATGTGCGGCGGCCAGCAGCGCACCGGTGTCGGCGGCTTCGTTGAACAATGCGATGCGCACGTCGACAGCCGCTTCGGGATCGTGCTCGAAGCCGTTTTGCCAGTCGGGGTGGTCGAAGTTGACTTCGAAGATCGCGTCGCCCGCGAACGTCAGCTTTTCCCCGTTCGACGCGACGTCGACCACGCAGTGCCCGGGCGTATGTCCGCCCGTCACGCGCGCCGTCACGCCGGTTGCGACTTCCACGGTCCGATCGAACGTCACGATGTTTTCGCCGTAGAGCGTCACGAACCTGGCCGCCGCCTTGCGCAGTGCGGGCGGTACGGTTTCCGGCATCACCGTCTTGCTGAAGTCCGGATTCTTCCAGAACGCCATTTCGGCGGCCGATACGTGAATGCGTACGTCGGGGCGCAGCCGGGCCTTGACGCCGTCGGTGTTCAGCCCGCCGACGTGATCCATGTGCATGTGCGTTATCACGATGTCGGTGATCGCGGCCAGGTCGATACCGGCCGATTCCAGACGCATCACCGATCGCCCGGCGCGCGTAAAGTATTCGAAGCCGTCACCCACGCCCGAATCGATCAGGATCAGCCGATCGGCACTGCGCACGAGCGCGATGTTGAGCGCCCAGTCGAATCGGTCGCGTTGCAGGAAACGCCCGTCGAACCAGGCGTTGCGCTCCGCCTCGCTCACGTTGGTGGACATGGTGGAAGTCGGCAGCGGCAGCACGCCGTCGCTGATCAGCACGACATCGACATCGCCGATGCGCACGGCGTAGCGGGAGGGAACGAGCTCGCCCGAACCTTCTTTTCCCAGGCGGTCGGTAACCGGCTGGACGTTGCGGAGTGGTGCGTTCATGTTCAGTAGTCCTGTTCGTCGAGTGGATTGAGCCGCGCGGCACGGCGCGGTTCGCGAGCGCGATCGTGAAGGTCGCGCGCTTCGGTTCGCCCGGATTCCGGTAGAGCGTGTCAGCGATTGTAGTGACGGCCGATACACGCCAACAGCGCTGCACGTGTGCACATCGTGTTGTCCGGGCGACAACAATCCCGCCGCGGCTTCAGCCGCCCGACCTGCGTCGCCCGCTGTCCGTCGCCGGACGGCGGGCGATGCAATGGATGCCGTTGATGGACAGCCGGGCGCCGCCGGCGCGCGGATCAGCCCGGTTGCGCAGCGGCCAGCATGTGATACGCGGGAATCAGCGCGTTGCCGGTCTCGCCGATCAACCGGTCGTTGGCGATCGGAGCGGTACCGCCGAACAGCGGCGTCGACACGTCGCACGCCGGGCAAGTCATCCCGCCAATTTGCGATGCCCGATGTCATCGGACGATGTGGGGATCGGTTTTTTCAGCGTCGCGGCGGCTTGCGCCGCGACCGCCTATAATCCGCACACCCGTTCGCACTGCACGCGGCCGGGGGCGGCGCGATCGTCGGAAAGCAGCGATACGCGCGCGATTTCCATCCACCGGACAAAGGGGCACGCATCTTGGCAACTTACATCGTTTTTACACGGGAAAGCACGCAGGATCAGCACGAACTCGATACCTACGCGAGCAAGGTCGGCGCGACGCTCGCTGGTCATCCGGTGAAGGTGCTCGCGGCTTACGGCGCTCAGGAAACGCTGGAAGGCGAAGGACCGGAAGGCGTGGTGATCGTCGAGTTTCCGTCGAAGGAGGCCGCACATGCGTGGTATCACGGCCCCGAATACCAGGCCGTCGTGCAGCACCGGTTCAAGGGCGCGCGCTATCGTGCCGTGCTGGTCGAAGGTGTTTGAGCGCGGCGCTTCTGCCGTTCACCGCGACGCGATGTCGTGGTTGACGTTGTCATGTTTGCGATGACATCTTCCCCCGCGCCCGTCCGTCCGCCGATGGGCCGCGCGGCCATCACGCTGCTCGCCGCCGGCGTGCCGCGTCATCTCGCCGCGATGTTCACCACAGTGTTGCGCGTCGGCGCGATGCTGTCGCCCGGGCGGATGAACGCAGGCTGAGGCGGGCGGCGCGGCCGCCCACCCGCATCCCGCGCGTTGCCGTTCAGCGCACGTGAGGCTGCAACGCGCGCAACCAGTACGACACGGCTACCGCGCCGCCATCCGGCGTGCCGATCGCGCGCTCGCCGAGATAGCTCGCCCGCCCTGCGCGCGGCGTCATGCGCGCGGTGGCTTTCGCGCCTTCCACGGCCGCTTCCACGGCCGCCGTCCATGCACTTGCGTTGTCGCGATCGCTGTCGAGCGCGCGGCTGAATGCCTCGACGGCCGGCACCAGTGCATCGAGCATCGTCCGGTCGCCGGCATGCGCGCCCCCCAGTTCGCTGATCGAATCCACTGCCGCGCGGAATGCCGCCGCCCAGTCGCGCGCCGACGGTTCGGCAAGGTCGGCCAGCCGGCGCGATGCGCGCAGCAGCGCGGTTGCATAGAACGGCCCGGAACTGCCGGCGATCGCGCGGCGCAACGCCGCGCCGAGCGCCGCGAGTGCGCCGGCCGGCGTGGCGTACGCGGTATCGGGCAACGCGAGGATCGCGTGCGCGGCGCGCAGCATGCTCGCACCGAGGTCGCCGTCGCCGGCCGCCGCGTCGAGGTCCGTCAGAGTCTGCTCGTGATCGATCAGCGTCTGCGCGACCGCGTGCAGCGCCGGCTGCAGGCG
>NZ_JAAGPK010000262.1:0-7114 GCF_017104685.1 Burkholderia sp. Tr-20355
TGGCGAACTGGCCGCGCAGGCGCTCGCGATCGCGGGCGGGTTGCGCGCGGCCGGGATCGGGCACGGCGATGCCGTCGAGATCAGCCTGCCGCGCGGGCCGGCGCAGGTCTCTGCCGTGTTCGGCGTACTGGCCGCCGGCGCGTGCTACGTCCCGCTCGACATCGCGCAGCCGGCCGCGCGCAAGGCGCTGATCGAGCGCGCGGCGGGCGTGAAAGCCGTGATCGGCGACACGGCGCGCACGGATGCGCCGGTGCCGCATTGGAGCATCGCCGCACTGATGCGGCATGCGCCGCTGGCCGCACCGCTCGCGGTCGCGCCGCGGGCCACGGCGTACGTGATCTATACGTCCGGCTCGACGGGCGTGCCGAAGGGTGTCGAGATGACGCACGCGGCGGCGGTCAACACGATCGATGCGATCGACGCGCTGCTCGGCGTGAGTGCGGACGACCGGTTGCTCGCGGTGTCGGCGCTCGACTTCGACCTGTCGGTGTACGACCTGTTCGGCGTGCTGGGCGCGGGTGCCGAACTCGTGCTGCCCACGCAGGACGACGCGCGCGACGCGGCGCGCTGGATCGAACTGATTGCGCAGCATCGCGTGACGCTATGGAATTCGGCGCCCGCGCTGCTCGAAATGGCGCTGGCCGTGCCGGTCGCGAAAGACGCGTGCCGCAGCGTGCGTGCGGCGCTGCTGTCCGGCGACTGGATCGCGCTCGACCTGCCGGCGCGCCTGCGCGAGCGCTGCGGCGACGCATGCGTATTCCACGCGCTCGGCGGCGCGACCGAAGCCGGCATCTGGTCGAACGTGCAGACGGTACGCGACGTGCCGCCGCACTGGCGCTCGATTCCATACGGCCGGCCGTTGCCGGGGCAGGCCTGGCGCGTGGTCGACGCCGACGGCCGCGACGCCCCCGATTACGTGCCGGGCGAACTGCTGATCGGCGGCGACAGTCTTGCGCGCGGCTACCGCAACGATCCCGGGCTGACCGCGCAGCGTTTCGTGCAGCATGCGTCGGGCCGCTGGTATCGCACCGGCGATCGCGGCCGTTACTGGCCGGACGGGACGCTCGAATTCCTGGGGCGCGAGGACCGGCAGGTGAAGGTGCGCGGGCACCGGATCGAACTGGGCGAGATCGAAGCGGCACTGGCCGCGCATCCGCGGATCGATGGCGCGTGTGCCAGTGTCGCGAACGGCGAAGTCGCGCGCATCGTTGCGGCGTTCGTGCCGGCCGATTGCGTGGCCGATGCGGCGCCGTCGCCGCTCGCGGATGCGGGCACGGCCGATACGGTTCAGGCGGAAGCGGCCGTTGCACGCGTCGTCGCCGATCGGCTGAGCGACGGCGGCGCGAGCCTGCCGCCGTCGCTGCATGCGCGCTGGCACGCGACAGGCGATGCGTCGATCTCGATCGACGCCGCGCTCGATCGGCTCGGCTGGCATGCAACCGACCTCGACGACCTGACGGCGGCGCTGCGCGCGCTCGCAGCCGATTCCGATACCGTCGCGCAGCGCGTGGCGCTCGATCCGCGCGTCGCGCCGCTTGCATTCGCGACGCGCTTGCCGGACGGCGCTCGTGTGCTGCGCGAGTTTGCTGGCGCGCTCGATGCACAGGCTGCTGCATGCACGGGCGTGATGCGGGTCGCGGTGCTCGATGCCCGCGCCGGGCAATGGTTCGACGCGGGCCTCGACGTGCTCGACGATCCGCGTTTCGACGTGACGCTGTTCGACGTGTCGCCGGGTCTGCTGCACACCGCGCAGGCACGCTTCGCGCGAACGAGGCCCGCGCTTCAGGCGCTGCAGGACGCCCTGCTGCCCGCGCGTCATCTCGGCGCATTCGACTGCGTGATCAGTTTCGCCGCGGCACACCTGCGCGACGATCCGCGCGATACGTTCAGGATCGCGGCCGCGCTGCTGGCGCGGGATGGCCGTTTGCTGTTCGCCGACGTGTTGCGCGACTCGCCGTTGCGCGAACTCGTCGCGAGCGTGACGGGCGATGCCTCGTTGCCGCGGCCGTTCACGACCGAGGCGATCGCCGCCGCCGCGCAGGCGAGCGGCTTCACGCCCGACTCCCGAAGCTGGTATTCGACCGCGTTTGCATGCCTCGACGCGCGTCGTGTCGGCGAATCGGCGACGCAAGCGGTACTGGCAGACTGGCTGCGCGACCGGCTGCCGGACGCGATGCGCCCTGACGCACTGTGGTGCCTGCCGCGCTGGCCGCTCAACGCGAACGGCAAGATCGACCGGCGCGCGGTGAGCGACGCGCTTGCGCGCGCGCTCGGCGACGCGCCGGCCGCGCATGACGCGTTCGTGCCGGCAAACGAACGGCATGCGACGCTGCTCGCGTGCTGGGAGCAGGCGCTCGGTTGCCGGGCGAACGCCCGCGACGCCACGTTCTTCGCGCTCGGCGGCGACAGTCTGCTGGCGACGCGCCTGCTCGCGCAATTGCGCGAACGGCTCGGCGCGCGGATCGGGATGGCCGCGTTCTACCGCGATCCGACGCTCGCCGGTCTTGCCGCCCAGCTCGACGATGTGGCGCCGGCGGTCACGGCGGACGGCAGCGCGTCGGTCGCGACGATCGAGGAGGGCGTGCTGTGAGCTTCGACGACGTACTCGATCTCTGCCGCGAACGGCAGATCGAATTGTGGTGCGACGACGGCGGTCAGCTGCGCTATCGCGCACCGGCCGGCGCGCTCGACGCGGACCTGGCCGCGCGCATCAAGGCCGAACGCGACGCGTTCGTCCGCTTCCTGCAGGGCAGCGCGTGGCGCAGCGATCCGGCGCGCCAGCATGAACGGTTCGCGCTGACGCCGGTACAGGCCGCGTACGTGCTTGGCCGGCACGAGTCGTTCGAGTTCGGCGGCAGCGCATGCCATCTGTACGTCGAATACGACGAGCGGCAGGATCTCGACTGCGTGCGCTTCGAGGCCGCGTGGAATGCGTGCGTGGCGCGGCATCCGATGCTGCGCGCGATCGTCGAGGACAACGCATGGCAGCGCGTGCTGCCCGACGTGCCGTGGCAGCGGCTCACGGTGCACGACCTGCGCGACGGCGATGCGCACGCATTCGACGCGCACGTGCAGCGGGTACGCGAGCGGCTCGACCACGCGGTCCATGCGCTCGACCGCTGGCCCGTGCTGCAGCCTGAAGTGAGCCTCGGGCCGGATGGCGCGCTGCTGCACCTGTCCGTCGATTTCACGCTGATCGACTACGCGAGCCTGCAACTGCTGCTTGCCGAATGGCGGCGCCGTTACGACGATCCGCAATGGCAGCCGGCGCCGCTCGACGCGACGTTTCGCGACTATGTGGCTCACGAGGCGCAGGCCGGCACGGGCGCCGATCATGCGCGCGACAAGGCCTGGTGGCTCGCGCGGATCGACGATCTGCCGGCGCGCCCCGATCTGCCGGTCGTGCCCGCGATGCGCACCGACGCCCGTCCGCGTTTTACGCATCGCCATGCGCGGCTCGACCGCGCGCAATGGGCTGCACTGAGCGGCCATGCAAGCCGTTTCGGGCTGAGTGCGGCGAGCGTCGCGCTGGCCGCGTTCGCGGAAGTCGTCGGCCGCTGGAGCCAGTCGCCGGCGTTCTGCCTGAACCTGACGGTGCTGAACCGTCCGCCGGTGCATCCGCGCATCGACGCGGTGCTCGGCGATTTCACCGCGTTGAGCCTGCTCGCCGTCGACGTGACGCAAGGGGGCGATTTCATCGCGCGCGCGCGTACGATCGGTGCGCGGATGTTCGACGATCTCGACCATCGCGCATTCACCGGCGTCGACGTGATGCGCGAACTCGCGCGGCGGCGCGGCAAGGAGGCGGCGCTGATGCCGGTCGTGTTCACGAGCGGCATCGGCAGCGTCGGCCGCTTGCTTGGCGAGCAGGCGGCCCGGGCGGAACCGCCGCGCTACATGATCAGCCAGACGCCGCAGGTGTGGCTCGACTGCCAGGTGACCGACCAGTTCGGCGGGCTGGAGATCGGCTGGGACGTGCGGGACGATCTGTTTCCCGAAGGCTTGCCGACCGCGATGTTCGACGCGTACGTCGCGCTGCTGGGCCGGCTTGCCGACGATGCCGGATGGTGGTCGCGTGCGGGCGACATCGTGCTGCCGTGCGCCGCGCCCGTTGCCGACGTGCATCCGGACGCGGAGACGCATATCGCGGCCGGGTTTGCCGCGCAGGCGCTGCGCACGCCCGATGCGCCGGTCGTGATCGACGCGCAGGGCGCCCGCACGTACCGCGATGTCGCGCAACATGCGGCGGCGCTGCGTACCGCGCTCGAACAGGCCGGCGTCGGCGTGGGCGACACGGTGGCGGTGCTGATGCCGAAGTGCGCGCACCAGCTCGCGGCCGTGCTCGCGATCGTCCAGGCGGGCGCCGCATACGTGCCGGTCGACAGCCGCCAGCCGGCGTTGCGCCGGCAGGCGATCCTGCGCAATGCGCGGGTGCGCGCGGTCGTGAGCGTACGGGCGCTGGAGTTCGAGCATGAAGGATGCGTGCGCATCGATGCCGATGCGTTGCCCGCCGATCCGCAATGGCCGCCGCGCGCCGCGTGCGACGTCGACGGCGCGGCGCTGGCCTACGTGATCTACACGTCGGGCTCCACCGGCGAACCGAAGGGCGTGATGCTGAGCCACGCGGCAGTGTGCAACACGCTCGCCGACATCAACGCACGCCATGCGGTCGGTGCGGGCGATGTGGTACTCGGCCTGGCCGAACTGAGCTTCGACTTGTCCGTCTACGACTTCTTCGGCGCGACCGCGCGCGGTGCGTGCGTCGTGCTGCCCGACCCCGCGCGCGGTCACGATCCGTCGCACTGGGCGGCGTTGATGGCACGTCATGCGGTGACGGTGTGGAACTCGGTGCCCGCACAAGGGCAGATGCTGATCGATTACCTCGAGGGCGAACCGGCGCTCGACGTGCCGGGCCCGCGCCGCGTGCTGTGGTCGGGCGACTGGATTCCGGTGACGCTGCCGGCCCGCTGGTGGAAACGCTGGCCCGACAGCGCGCTGTTCAGTCTCGGCGGCGCGACCGAAGCGTCGATCTGGTCGATCGAGCATCCGATCCGCCCGGAGGACACGCAGCTCGCCAGCATTCCGTACGGCCGCGCGCTGACCGGGCAGACGATGGAAGTGCTCGACGTGCTTGGCCGGCCGTGCCCGCCCGGCGTGCGCGGCGAGATCCATATCGGCGGCGTCGGGCTCGCGACGGGCTATGCGAACGATCCCGCGCGAACGGCCGAACGTTTCATCCGTCATCGCGACGGGCGCCGGCTCTATCGCACCGGCGATCTCGGCCGCGTGCGCGCCGACGGTTCGCTCGAATTCCTCGGCCGGCAGGACGATCAGGTGAAGATCCGCGGTTACCGGATCGAGCTGGCCGAGATCGATGCGGCGCTGACCGCGCATCCGCTGGTCGGCGCGGCCGCGACAATCGTGCTCGGCGAGGGCGCCGAGCGCCGGCTGGCGAGCTTCGTGTCGCTGCAGGGTGCGGCGCCGGACCCGTCGGCGCACGACCCCGCCCTTCACGAGATCGCGGCACCGGTACGCGCTGCGTTCGACGCCGTGCGCTGGCCCGCGCAAGCGGACGTGGCGCGATCGGTCGCGCAACTCGAAACGGCATGCGTGGCGTCGCTGGCCGCGTGGATCGTACCGGCAGGCGGCTTGACGGCCGACGACGCAACCGGTTTCGCGACGCTGTGCGAGCGGCTGCGCGTGCCGCCGGCGCGGCAGCATCTGCTGCGCCACTGGCTCGCGATGCTCGTGACGCACGGCGTGCTGCACGCGGATGCCGAAGGCGGCTGGCGTAGACGGTCCGACGCCAGCCATGCCGACGCGCACGCATGCTGGGATGCGTTCGCGCTGCATGCATCGCCCGAGCTGTGGCCGCCGGTCCTCATCGACTACTTCCGCGACAGCGCGGGCTGCCTGGACGTACAGGTGGACGGCACGGTTTCGCCGGCCGGCCTGATGTTCCCCGAAGGCGCGTCGCATATCGCCGAAGCGATGTACAGCAACGGCGAACACGCGCATGCGCTGCATCGCGGGATGGCGCAAGCCGTGCGCGAGATCGTCGCGCGCGAGCCGCGCTGTACGTGGCGCATCCTCGAGATCGGCGCGGGAACGGCCGCCGCGACGCGCGCGATCGTGGATGCGCTCGCGCCGCTGGTCGAAGCGGGCACGCGGATCGACTACCTGTTCAGCGACGTGTCGAGCTACTTTCTCGCGGCCGCGCGCGAGCGCTTCGCCGCGTATCCGTGGATGCGGTTCGTGCGTTTCGACTTGAATGCAGCGCTCGACGCGCAGGGCATCGCGCCGCATTCGATCGACATGACGATCAGCTCCGGCGCGCTGAACAACGCGCGCGACACGGTTGCACTGATCGCCGGATTGCGCGCGCTGTCGGCGGCCGATGCATGGTGGGTGATCCAGGAACTGACGGCCGAGCATCCGGAGATCAGCATCAGCCAGGGGCTGATGATGGAGACGCCGCGCGATGCGCGTGCCGGGTCGTGCCGGCTGTTCGTACCGCGCGCGCAGTGGCTCGAATGGCTGCAGGGGGACGACGGCGATCGCGCACTCGGCTGCGTGACGGCCGGCTCGCCGCTCGACGCGCTGGGCTACGACATCCTGCTCGCGCACGTGAAGCGCGGCGCGGCCCGCATCGCGCCGGATGCGCTGCTGTCGTTCGTTGCCGAGCGCGTGCCGGGCTATATGGTGCCGTCGCAACTGCGCGTGCTCGAGCGACTGCCCGTGACCGCGAACGGCAAGATCGACCGCCGGACGCTGGCCGGCATTGCCGACATTCGCGAGCCGGAACCGGCGGCGGTTCGGCCGGCGCAGACACCCGCCGCCGATCCGCTGCTGGCGCGATTGATCGGATGGTGGGAGACGGTGCTCGATACGCGCAACGTCACGCCGGATCAGGATTTCTTCGCCGCCGGCGGCGATTCGCTGCTGATCGCGCAACTCGTGTCGCGGCTGCGTGGCGAGGAGCCGCTCGCGCAGGCGCATCCGTTCGACCGGCTGCTGCGCTGGGTGCTCGCGCAGCCGACGCCGGCGGCGTTCGCCCGTTGCCTGCGCGAAGCGCAGACGCAACCGTCGGCCGCCGTATCGCCGGCCGGCGATA
>NZ_JAAGPK010000263.1:0-6851 GCF_017104685.1 Burkholderia sp. Tr-20355
TCGGCGGCGAGCGCCTTTTCGTCCGCGGACAGCCCGCCGGGCGCGCTACGGTCGTGCTGCGCGACATGCGACGCGCCGTACGGCGTGCCGCCGGTGCGCGTCGTGCTGAGCGCCGATTCGGTGTACGGGATCCCGACGATCATCATCCCGTGATGCAGCAGCGGCAGCATCATCGACAGCAGCGTCGATTCCTGGCCGCCGTGCAGGCTGCCCGTCGACGTGAATACGCTCGCCGGCTTGCCGGTCAGCGCCCCCGACAGCCATTGCGGCGTCGTGCCGTCGAGGAAATACTTGAGTGCCGCGGCCATGTTGCCGAAGCGCGTCGGCGAGCCGAGCGCGAGGCCCGCGCACTCCTCGAGGTCGCGCAGTTCCGCGTACGGCGGGCCGTCGGCGGGGATGTCGGGGGCGGTGGTTTCGCAGACGGTCGACACGGGCGGCACGGTGCGGATGCGCGCCTGCATGCCCGGCACGCTGTCGATGCCGTTCGCGATCGCGAGCGCGAGATCGCGCGTGGCGCCGTGACGGCTGTAATAGAGGACGAGGATGTCTTTCATGGGCGACGGAGCCGCATGCGGCCGCGCGCGCGCCCGGTGCAGTCGGCCCCTGCTGGAATCGAGCGGCTATTATAGGGGCTGAAGCCGTCGCGCAGCGCGGCGGCGGCGCGCCGAGAGGCGCGCGGCATCAAGAAGGAGAAGCCGTTTGCCGAAGTTGAGCGTCGATCTCGACACCCTCAAGCGCCTCGCGCAGTTCGCGGCCCGGCGCAGCGCCGAGGATCGCATCCCGCAAGTGGCGGGCAGCCTGACCTTCACGACGATGCTGGCCCTCGTGCCGCTCGTGACGGTCGCGTTCGCGCTGTTCACCGCGTTCCCGATGTTCGCGTCGTTCCAGATCTCGCTGCAGGGGTTCCTCGCGGATCACCTGATGCCCGCGCAGTTCAACATCCAGATCTTCAAGTACCTGAACCAGTTCGCGTCGAAGGCCAAGGGGCTGACCACGGCCGGCCTGATCGTGCTGGTCGTCACGTCGGTGATGACGATGATGACGATCGAATCGGCGTTCAACCTGATCTGGCGGGTACGCAAGCCGCGGCCGTTCGCGCAGCGCGTGCTCGCGTACTGGGCGCTGATCACGCTCGGGCCCTTGCTGTTCGGCGTGAGCCTGTCAATCTCGTCGTACCTGTTCACGCAGTCGCTCGCGTTCACCGGCGCGGCGCCGACCACGTCGATCGTCGAATGGCTGCTCGCGCTCGCGTCGCTGCCGCTGACGGTGCTCGCGTTCACGCTGCTGTACGTGTACCTGCCGAACTGTACGGTCGCCTGGCGCGACGCGGTGATCGGCGGGCTGTTCGCGGCCGTCGCGTTCGAGCTGGCCAAGCGCGGCTTCGGCTACTACGTGCGGCGCATTCCGACCTATACGGCCGTCTACGGCGCGTTCGCGGCGCTGCCGGTGTTCCTGCTGTGGGTGTACCTGAGCTGGTTCATCGCGCTGCTCGGGGCGATGGTGGCGTCCGCGCTGCCGGCGATCCGCGTCGGCCAGTTCCACCGCATCCACTATCCGGGCAGCGACCTGCTCGACGCGCTCGAGCTGCTCGCGCGGCTGGCGGAGGCGCGTGCGGCCGGCAAGCGCGGCTATACGGCGATGCGGCTCGCGACCATGTTGCGCTGCGACATGGAAACCGCGCAGCGGCTGCTGACGACGATGGAGGAGCGGGAGTGGATCGCGCGGCTCGACGGCGGCGCCGAGACCACGCCGCGCTACATCATGCTCGCGAACCCCGAGCAGCTGACGCTCGCGCAACTGTTCGACGTGCTGGTGATCGACCGCGCGGAGCTGACCTACCAGCTGGAGCGGCGGCGCAGCCACGTCGAGGGCGCGGCCCTGCTCGCGGTGCTGTCGAGCGATCGCTTCGACGTGTCGCTTGCGACGCTGATCGCCGCGCACCGGCTCGCGGGCGCGCAGCCGGCGGGGAACGCCGGGCAGGCGCCAGGCGCCGTGCCCGACCCGCACGCGCGGCCGCCGCGGCCCGCGTGACGGCGGGGCCGGCGGGCTACAGCGGGATCTTGCCGGTGCAGATGTCCTTGAACATCACCCAGTCGCCCATCAGGCTGTAGATCGGGTGCCGGAACGTGGCCGGGCGGTTCTTCTCGAAGAAGAAGTGCCCGACCCACGCGAAGCCGTAGCCGCAGACGATCGCCGCCGGCAGCCACAGCCAGTTGCCGGTCGCGATCGCCATCGCGACGCAGCCGATCACGCCGAGCGAGCCGATGAAGTGCAGCCGGCGCGACGTCAGGTTCTGGTGTTCGTTCAGGTAATACGGGTAGAAATCGGCGAAGCGGGCGAACTGCTCCGAATGCGTATGCGCCATCGCTGCCTCCTCGGGCCGCTGTCGATGGCTTCATTGTGCGGCGGGCGGCCCATGTCCGCAAGCGGGGGCGGGGCCGCCGCGCCGGGGCCGCGCTTTCCTTTTGACAGGCTTTCCGATAGGATCGAAAGAGATTTTGCATTCAAGCATGAGGGGACTACGATGCGCGTCAGCGATATTCTGAAAGTGAAGGGCAACACGCTGTTTACGGTGACGCCCGATAAGCCGCTGCGCGAAGCGGTCGATACGATGGCCGAACACGATATCGGTTCGCTCGTCGTGATGGAGTACGGCGATCTCGTCGGGATGCTGACGTTCCGCGAGATCATCCTGCGCCTGCACGTGAACGGCGGCGCGATCGGCGACGTCCAGGTGCGCAAGGTGATGGACGAGCCGCTCACGTGTACGCCGGAAACCGACGTCAACGAAGTGCGCCGGATGATGCTCGAGCGTCACGCACGCTACATGCCGGTGCTCGACAAGAAGGTGTTGATGGGCGTCATTTCGTTCTACGACGTCGCGAAGACGGTCGTCGAGGCGCAGAGCTTCGAGAACCGGATGCTGAAGGCGTACATCCGCGACTGGCCGGAATCGGAAGCCGAAGCGCACAAGCCGTGAACCGCGCCGCGCCCGGCACCTCGATGCATGGGCGCCGCCATCCGGCATGCGGCGGCGCAGGCTTGTCCTGCGCCGCCTTTTTTTCAACGACAACACGAGGCCCGCGCAGCTTCGCCGAGACGACGCGCGCGTATTCCGCATGAGCGATCACACGCAAGCCACTTCGGAGCGGCGCGACGAACGGCGTGCCCACGCGTCGCAGTTCGACCTGCTGCGCGAGCGCCGTTTCGCCCCGTTCTTCACGACCCAGTTCCTCGGTGCGCTGAACGACAACGTCTTCAAGATCGGCTTCACGTCGCTCGTCACCTATCACACCGCGCGGTTCGCCGGCGTCGACGCCAAGACGGCCGCGTTCCTGATTTCCGCGATCTTCATCCTGCCGTTCGTGCTGTTCTCGGCGACGTCCGGCCAGATTGCCGACAAGTACGACAAGGCGACCCTCACGCGCTTCGTGAAGACCTTCGAGATCGTGCTGATGCTCGTCGGTGCCGCCGGCTTCGTCACGCACAGCGCGACGCTGCTGTATCTGTGCACGTTCATGATGGGGATGCACTCGACGCTGTTCGGGCCCGTCAAGTATTCGTACCTGCCGCAGCATCTCGGCGAGCATGAGCTGGTCGGCGGCAACGGCCTCGTCGAAATGGGCACGTTCATCGCGATCCTGATCGGCACGATCATCGGCGGCGCGGCCGCCGGCATCGAAGGCGCCGGCGAACGCGTGCTCGCGGTGAGCGTCGTCGTGATCGCGCTCGCGGGGCGCCTCGTCGCGCAGCGCGTGCCGTCGACGCCGGCGCCGCAGCCCGATCTCGTGATCAACTGGAATCCGGTCAGCGAAACGTGGCGCAACCTCGGGCTGGCGCGCCAGAATCGCACCGTGTTCCTCAGCCTGCTCGGCATCTCGTGGCTGTGGTTCGTCGGCGCGACCTTCCTCACGTCGTTCTTCAATTTCGCGAAGGACGTGCTGTCCGCGAGCCCCGACGTCGTCACGATCCTGCTCGCGACGTTCTCGGTCGGCATCGGCCTCGGCTCGCTGCTGTGCGAGCGGCTGTCGCAGCGGCGCGTCGAGATCGGTCTCGTGCCGCTCGGCTCGATCGGCATCAGCGTGTTCGCGATCGAGCTGTATTTCGCGAGCCGCGCGCTGCCGTCGCCGGGCCATCTGCTGTCGGTCGGCGAATTCCTGGCCGGCGCGCGGCACTGGCGCATCCTCGCCGACCTGTTCCTGCTCGCGATGTTCGGCGGCTTCTACAGCGTGCCGCTGTACGCGCTGATCCAGAGCCGCAGCGCGCCGACGCACCGCGCACGGATCATCGCCGCGAACAACATCCTGAACGCGCTGTTCATGATCCTGTCGGCCGTGATGGCGATGGGGCTGACCAAGGCCGGTGTCGACATCCCGGGGCTGTTCCTCGCCACCGCGCTGCTGAACGTGATCGTCGCGACGTACATCTACCTGCTCGTGCCCGAGTTCCTGCTGCGTTTCGTCGCGTGGGTGCTCGTGCACACCTTCTACCGGATCCGCCTCGTGCACGCGGAGCGGATCCCGGCGGAAGGCGCGGCCGTGCTCGTGTGCAACCACGTCAGCTACGTCGATGCGCTCGTGCTGGCGGCCGCGAGCCCGCGCCCGATCCGTTTCGTGATGGATCACCGGATCTTCAAGACGCGCTTCGCGAGCTGGGTGTTCCGGCATGCGAAGGCGATCCCGATCGCGCCGCGCCACGAGGATCCGGCGATGCTCGCGCGCGCGTACGACCTGTGCGAGGCCGCGTTGAAGGACGGCGAGCTCGTGTGCATCTTCCCCGAGGGCAAGCTGACCAAGACGGGCGACATCAACACGTTCCACCACGGCATCACCGAGATCCTGAGCCGCACCCCGGCACCGGTCATCCCGATGGCGCTGCGCGGGCTGTGGGGCAGCTATTTCTCGCGGCATTCCGATGCGCGGATGCCGCGCCCCATCAAGCGCGGCGTGATGAGCCGGCTCACGCTGGCAGTCGGCGAGCCGGTCCCGGCGTCGGTCGCGACGCCCGAGTCGCTGCAGGCGGCGGTGACCGAGCTGCGCGGCGCGCGGAAGTAGGCGGGCGCCGGCCGGCGCCGTGCCGGCATGCGGCTGCTGTCCGGGTGGAACGGGCTGCCGGCCGCCCCCATCGGGCCGCACCGGCACGTACCGTGCGCCCTGACCGGCGTGTCACGCGTCCCGCGGTTCCGGGACGGCTGGCATAATAGCGGTTTACCTCTTTTTCTCGACCGGCAAACGATCGATCTGCCCGCGGCACGGCAGCGCATCGGTTTGCCCATTTATCTTTGGGCGGTTCCATCATGTCCGGCAATACTCTCGGCACGCTTTTCACTGTCACGACCTTCGGCGAATCGCACGGTCCCGCGATCGGCTGCGTGATCGACGGCTGCCCGCCGGGAATGGGGCTGACCGAAGCCGACATCCAGCTCGAGCTCGACCGCCGTAAGCCCGGCACGTCGCGGCACGTGACGCAACGGCAGGAGGCCGACGAGGTCGAGATCCTGTCGGGCGTGTTCGAAGGCGTGACGACCGGCACGCCGATCGCGCTGCTGATCCGCAACACCGACCAGCGCAGCAAGGACTACGGCAACATCGTCGAGACGTTCCGTCCCGGCCATGCCGATTACACGTACTGGCAGAAGTACGGCATCCGCGACTACCGCGGCGGCGGCCGCTCGTCCGCGCGGCTGACCGCGCCGCTCGTCGGCGCGGGTGCCGTGGCGAAGAAGTGGCTGCGCGAGCGCTTCGGCGTCGAAGTGCGCGGCTACATGAGCAGCCTCGGCGAGATCGACGTGCCGTTCGTCGACTGGTCGCACGTGCGCGAGAATCCGTTTTTCTCGCCGAATGCGGCGGTCGTGCCGGAGCTCGAGGCGTACATGGATGCGCTGCGCAAGGAGGGCGATTCGATCGGTGCGCGCATCGACGTCGTCGCGTCGGGCGTGCCGGTCGGCTGGGGCGAGCCCGTGTTCGACCGTCTCGATGCCGATATCGCGAAGGCGATGATGAGCATCAACGCGGTGAAGGGCGTCGAGATCGGGGCGG
Source organism: Burkholderia sp. Tr-20355 (assembly GCF_017104685.1). Classification (NCBI taxonomy): domain Bacteria; kingdom Pseudomonadati; phylum Pseudomonadota; class Betaproteobacteria; order Burkholderiales; family Burkholderiaceae; genus Burkholderia; species Burkholderia sp. Tr-20355. Next base: position 6,039 of record NZ_JAAGPK010000263.1, read on the forward strand.
GCTTCGACAGCGTCGCGCAGCGCGGCTCCGCGCACGGCGACGAGTTGACGCCAGGTGGTTTCGTCGGCAACCATGCGGGCGGCGTGCTCGGCGGGATTTCGACGGGGCAGGACATCACCGTGTCGATCGCGATCAAGCCGACGTCGAGCATCCGCACGCCGCGTCGTTCGATCACGAAGGCAGGCGACGAGGCGACGGTGGAAACGTTCGGCCGTCACGATCCGTGCGTCGGCATTCGTGCGACGCCGATCGCCGAGTCGATGCTCGCACTGGTGTTGATCGATCACGCGCTGCGCCATCGCGCACAATGCGGCGACGTCGAGACGTCGACGCCGAAGATCGCCGGTAGCGCGACCTGACACAAGCGGGCGGGGCGCGGCGCGCCTCGCGAACGCGCAGGGAAGGCAAAACGGGGCGCTGCTTCAGGCAGCGCCCCGTTTCGTTCGTGGCGACCGACAAAAACGCGCTGCTCGCGGCGGCGCGTCGTGGCGGATTACATGTTCGGGTAATTCGGCCCGCCGCCGCCCTCGGGCGTGACCCACACGATGTTCTGCGTCGGGTCCTTGATGTCGCAGGTCTTGCAGTGCACGCAGTTCTGCGCGTTGATCACGAGGCGATCGCTGCCGTCGTCGTTCTTCACGAACTCGTACACCGCCGCCGGACAGAAACGCCCCTCCGGTCCCGCGTACGTGCGCAGGTTCACGTTCACCGGCACGCTCGCATCCTTCAGCGTCAGGTGCGCCGGCTGGTTCTCCTCGTGGTTCGTGTTCGAGATGAACACCGACGACAGCCGGTCGAACGTCAGCTTGCCGT
>NZ_JAAGPK010000264.1:0-6569 GCF_017104685.1 Burkholderia sp. Tr-20355
TCGAACGACACCGCGGCCGCGCGAACGACGGCCGGCGACACCGAACCGCCGCGCACCGCGACCGACTGCAGATCCACCGGCAGCACGAGCGTCGCGACGCCGCGCCGCGCGCCCATCGCGGCCGCAATCGCGTCGGCCGTATCCGTCGCGAGATCCGCGGCGCGCGCCACGCTGCGATACCACACCGACACCGGGCGGGCGAGAGATTCGATGTCGGACGTGAGCGGCGCGTCGTACTTCAGATGATCGCGCGTGTGATCGCCGACGATGTTCAGGATCGGCGTGCGGGCGCGGCGCGCGTTGTGCAGGTTCGCAATGCCGTTCGCGTGCCCGGGCCCGAGGTGCAGCAGCGTCATCGCGGGTTTGCCGGCCATGCGGCCGTAACCGTCGGCCGCCCCGGTGCATACGCCCTCGAACAGCCCGAGGATCGGGCGCACGCCCGCCACGGTATCCAGCGCACCGACGAACGGCATCTCGGTGGTACCGGGGTTCGCAAAACAGACGTCGACGCCCGCGTCGCGCGCCGTGGCGAGCACGACGCCCGCCCCGCTTCGTGTTCCGGCATCGATGTCCAACTGTGGGATGTTCATGCGTCCGCTCGACGGTTTGAATGAAGTGGATATCACTTTAATCCCGAATTACGGGATTTGTCAAACTCGCCAGTGCGCGAATAACGCCAAACAGATCCTCGTTTACCCGGAAAAAATTCGACTGGATAGTGCTATCAAGGCTCAACCCCGGCGATTTCCCATGTCCTGAGCTCGTCGCAAATTCCCGCCATTCGGAATTCACGAAATCCACCGATTGCACCAACTTCCATGGCCGCGTGCCTGTGACGAGCCGCATCGCGTCGCACACAAAAATGCGATCTTACGATTGCAAATGACTCTCATTTGCATTAAATTTCCGCGCAAATGTACCGTTTGGAACACAGATGCCGATGCGCAACCGTCAGCCCTGCCCGAACGCCAACCACATCAAAGGACAGGGTATGAGCAGGAAGAAATGGGCGGCCGCACCGATGGCCATCGTCGTCGGCGCGGCCGGCGTGGGCACCGCCGACGCGCAGGAGGCGACGCTGCCGACCATCGAGATCGCCGGGCAGCGCGCGAGCGCGCCGTTTCGCACGCGTGACTCGACGAGCGCGACGCGCAGCGAGGCGGATGTGATGGAGATCCCGTTCGCGGTCAGCAGCGTCGATGCGCAACTCGTGCGGACCGTCGCGGCGACACGCGGCGAGGACCTGTACGACTGGGTCGCGGGCGTCGCGCGGCAAAACAGCTTCGGCGGGCTGTGGGACAACTACGCGGTGCGCGGCTTCGCCGGCGACGGCAACACGTCCGGCACCGATTACCTCGTCAACGGCTTTTCGTGGAATCGCGGCATCGGCGTCCCGCGCGACACCGTCAACCTCGAGCGCATGGAAGTGCTCAAGGGGCCGGCGTCGGCGCTGTACGGGCGCGGCGATCCGGGCGGCCTCATCAGCTACACGACGAAGCAGCCGCAGTTCACGCGCGCGAATACCGTCGGCGTGTCGGCCGGCAGCTATGGCGCGTTGCGCGAGACGCTCGATTCGACCGGGCCCGTGACGAAATCGCTCGCGTACCGCTTCGTCGCGATGAACGAGAACAACGGCAGCTTCCGCGATACGGTGTCGAGCAAGCGCTACCTGTTCGCGCCGTCGTTCACGTGGGACATCGGCGCGGACACGACGCTCCATTACGAATTCGAGAGCGTGCGCCAGCGCGCGCCGCTCGATCGCGGCGTGGTCGCGGTTGGCGGGCAGCTCGGCGCGATTCCCGCGTCGCGCTTCCTCGGCGAGCCGCGCGACGGCGACTTCGACGTGCGCAACACGGGCCATCAGTTCACGCTCGAGCATCGCGTCGATGCGAACTGGTCGGTCAACGCCGGCTTCGCGCAGCGCACCACCGACCTGTCCGGCCGCTCGTCCGAGGCATTCGCGCTGCAGCCGGACGGCCGCACGCTGTGGCGCCGCTACCGGCAAGTCGCGTTCCACTCGAACGACCTGCAAGGCCGCGTCGAAACGGCCGGCAAGTTCCGCACCGGCGGCATCGGCCACACGCTCGTGCTGGGTATCGACGCGTACCGCTTCAACTACGACCAGTTCGTCGCGCGCTCGACACCCACGGCCGCCGCGCCGTATGCGATCGACATCTTCGATCCCGTCTACGGCCAGCCGGCGCCCGTGCCGCGCACCGCGACCAACCTGCTCGAGCGCGACGACGGCCAGGGCGTCTATGCGCAGGACACGCTCGCGTTCGGGCCGCACTGGAAAATCCTCGCGGGGCTGCGCTGGGATCGCTTTCATCAGTCGGTCGAGAACCGCCTGAAGGGCACGACGAGCCACCAGTTGCAGACCGCGTTGAGTCCGCGCCTCGGCATCGTGTACGAGATGAGCCCCGCGCTGTCGCTGTATGCGAACACCGCGTATTCGTTCCGGCCCAACAACGGCGCCGACGTAAACGGCCGCGCGTTCGATCCGGAGAAGGGGCATGGCTACGAAGTCGGCGCGAAATGGGCCGGCGCACGCTGGCTCGCCACCGTCGCGGCATTCCACGTCAACAAGCGCAACGTGCTGACCGCCGATCCGGCCAACGCCGGCTTCTCCCGCGCGGCGGGCGAGGTGCGCAGCCGCGGCGTCGAATTCGAATGGAACGGCGACCTGGGTCACGGCGTGCGCGGCCTCGTCAACGTCGCCTATGTCGATGCCGCGGTCACGCGCGACGCGGTGCTGACGCCCGGCGCACGCCTCGTCGACATTCCGCGCCTGAGCGGCAGCGCGCTGCTCCTGTACGAAACCGCGGTGCCGTTCGCGGACAAGGCCGGCGCCGGCGCCGGCGTGATCTACGTCGGACGCCGGGCCGGCAATACCGCGAACACGCAGGACGGGTTCGACCTGCCGGCCTATGCGACCGTGCAGCTGAACGGCTATGTGCAGATCGACAAGCATCTGCGCGCGTCGGTCGTGCTGAACAACCTGTTCAACCGCACCACCTACGTCAGCTCCTACAACAGCCTGTGGGTCACGCCAGGCGCGCCGCGCAGCCTGTTCGCGTCGCTCGCCTACGCGTTCTAGCCGGAATCGGCCGGCCGCCGCGCACCGCGGTCACGCGCCGAGCGCGAGCCGTGCGGCGAGCGCGAGCAGCAGGGCCGGCAACATCACGCACGCGCCGACCGCAAGGAACGCGCGGAAGCCGACCTGCAGCCCCTCGCGCCGGATAGCCGCGAGCCACAGGATCGTCGCGAGCGATCCGGTCACGGACAGGTTCGGCCCCAGGTCGACGCCGATCAGGATCGCGTCGATCACCCGGTGCGGGCTGCCCGCGGCGTCGATCGTCGAGCTCGCGAGGAGTCCGGCCGGCAGGTTGTTGACCAGATTCGACGCCAGCGCGATCGCGACGCCCGCCACGGCCGCGGCGGTCTGCTCGCCGCTTGCCGTCAGCGCGCGCAGCAGCCCGGCCAGCGCACGCACCGCGCCGCTCCGGTCGAGCGCCTCGACCAGGACGAACAGCCCGGCGACGAGCGGCAACACGCTCCATGAAATCGCGCGAACGATCGGCACGGCGGCCGTGCGATCCCGAACCAGCACGCACGCGACCGTGACGACACCCGCCGCCGCGGTCGGCAACCCGAGCGGAAGATCGAGCGCCGACACCGCCATCAGCGCGGCGGCCGTGACCGCGATGCCGGCCAGCGCGATACGGCCGCCGCCGGTGAGCGGCCGCGTCGGCAGGCCCGATTCGCAACGACCGCGCAGCGCGTGTCGCTGGGTGATCCGCAGCATCCCGTACGTGCAGGCGATCGACACGACGGACGGAACCGCGAAGTGGGCCAGCCATGCGCCGAGCGGCGGCATGCGCGCGCCGTACAGCACGAGATTCGCCGGGTTCGAGATCGGCAGCACGAAACTCGCCGCGTTCGCGACGAACGCGCAGATGTACAGCAGCGGCAGCGGCTCGGCCTTCGCGCGGCGCGCCCACCAGGTAGACGAGCGCGAACAGGCGCCGGGGCGAACCCTGCGCGCGATTGACGACGCGCGTCGCGACCCAGTCGAACAGCCCTTCGCGCCGCGCGACCTCGGACAGCAGCATCATGCCGGTCAGGAACAGGTACACGTCGCCGCCCTTCGCGACGGCCTCGAGCGCCGGATGCACGGGCAGCAGGCCGCATGCGACCAGCAGCAGCGCGCCGCTCACCGCCCAGGTCGCCTCGGGCCAGCCGAACGGACGCGCGATGACGCCCGCCGTGGCGAGCGCGGAAATCAGCCATGCAAGCGAAACGGAATTCATGGACAAGTCGGAAATGACATGGAGAGGACAGGCACGTTCATGACGACGTGGCCGGCAGATCGGCCGGCTTGCCGCACACGCTGCTCAGCGCGCGCGCATGGCCGAGCCAGAGCGCGAGCGACCCGGTCGACACGGCGCCCAGCACGACGAATGCGGCCGGATAACCGAAGTGCTGCGCGAGCACGCCGCCCAGCGCGGGACTGAGCGCCGCGCCGATGCCCTGCGCGGTCGCGACGGCGCCCTGCCCGGCGTTCACGCGGCCGGAGCCGTGCAGCAGGCGTACGACGAGCGCCGGCACGACGACGCTCTGCAGGCCGGCGCCGATACCGTCGAGCACCTGCACCGGCCAGACGCCCGCCTCGCTCATCAGGACGGCGGCGAGCGCGCCGCGCACCGGCAGCACCAGATAGGACAGCAGCAGCACGCGCCAATAGCCGTGCGCGCGGATCAACCGGGGTGCGAGCCACGCGGCCGCGATCATCACGAGCTGCGCGATGACGATGGTCTGCGCGGTGAACATGCTCGCGTTGCTGCGATGCGTGGCGACCACGCCCATCCCGTAGAGCGGCAGCATCGCCGCGTTGCCGAGATGAAACAGCGCGAGCGACGCACCGAGCAGGACCAGCGGCCGGTTCGAGGCCAGCGTGCGCATGCCGCCGACGCGCATCGTCGGCGCGCCCGCGGGCCGGTCGTCGTGCGCGGCAAGCGTTCGCGGCGCGGCAGGCTCGGTGTCGAGGCCACGCGCGCACGCATGGTCGATGGCCTGCCCGGGAATCGCCAGCGTGCTCGCGATCGCGAGGATCGTGAACACGGCGACGAGCGCGAACACCGCGTCGAATCCCGCATGCCAGCCGAGCCAGCCGGCGAGCGCCGCGCCCACGACGTTGCCCGCGTGGTTCGCCATCTGGTTGCGGCCGAACTGCCGGTCGAAACCCTGCCGGCGCGCGATGCCGAGCGTCACGCCCGCGACGGCCGGCGCCAGCGCCGCGCCGCCGACGGCGGCCAGGATCTGCGACGCCGCCACCGCCGGATAGCCGTCGGCGACCATCAGCGCCAGCGAGGCGAGCGCCGTCACGGCGGTGGCCACGATGATCAGCGCGCGCTTCGCGCGCAGCGCATCGACGAGCGCGCCGGCCGGCGGCGTCGCGGCCATCGCGGCGAGCCCGGCCAGCGTCATGACCGAGCCGATCGCGTCGGCACTCCAGCCGCGCGACAGCAGGATCACGCCGACGAACGGGCCGATGCCGGCCTGCACGTCGGCCAGGAAAAAGTTGAGCGCCTCGAGCGCGCGCGTCGGTTTCATGGTCGACGGGCGGTCATTCGTCTTCCGCATCGACGAGTTCGGCGATCTCGCTGACATCGAGCACGGCGCCGTATCGCGTGACGACGCCTTGTCCCCACGCCATGACATGGACACCGGCGCGCAGATAGTCGCTCAGTTCGGCCGCCGCATGGGGCGGCACCCGCAGCACGGCACCGTTCGCCAGCAACGCGCCGTTCAGCTCGCCTTTCGGGCCGTGCAGCGCGAACGCGACCTCGCCGCTCATCTCCATCGGCTTGCGGCCGCCATGCGGCGGCTTCGGCGCACCGTGCACGGGCCCGTCGTCGACGATCTCGACGCCGTGGCGCCCGGTCAGTTGCACCGCGGCGATCGTCTCGGCGCCGCGCATCTTGACGCCGCGCACGCGAATGCGGTCGCCTACCTCGATGTGGCGAACCAGTTCGCGGCCCAGATGCGGCGGCACGTGAACCTGCAGGTCGCCGTTCAGGACCAGGCCGTCGATGTCGCCGTGCGGGTTGAGCAGGAACTGCGTGACGCGGCCGCGCGTTTCGGGCAGGCAGGCGGGATCGATCCAGTGCATGGCAGGACTCCTTATTGGATGAAGAGAAAACGACGCGCGATCAGCGCGCGACGTCGTCATAGAGATTCACGACGCGGCCCGGCGCACCGAACGCGGTGGCCTGCAGCGCTTCGCCATAGGCGTTGCGCGTGCCGTACCCGACCGCGGCCACGCGCGCGCCGGGCACGAGCAGCCCGCCGAATTGCTGGGCGGCCGGCACGGTCAGCTTGACGATCGCGCCGTCGTCGAGCATCACGCCGTCCGGCTCGCCGCGCGGCGCGCGCATGATGCGCCGCACGACGCCGGACACGCTGATCCGGGTCAGATTGACGCCGCGCAGCGCGGGCGGCATCGGCGCGGCAGGTGCCGGCGGCTGGTCCGACAGCGACGCGCCGGTGCGGTCGTTGCGCCCGACGCG
>NZ_JAAGPK010000265.1:0-6197 GCF_017104685.1 Burkholderia sp. Tr-20355
TCGGCACGTCGCGCAATGCGCCGCGCCAGTAGTCGAGCTGGCGCTCGCCCTCGCCGCCGGCCAGCATGTCGCGCTGCCAGTCCGCGTAGTCGGCGTACTGGATCGGCAGCGGCGCGAGCGGCACCGGCCGGTCGGACGCATACGCACGATAGAACGCCGCGAGTTCGTCGAGCATCACGCCGGACGACCAGCCGTCCGACACGATGTGATGGACCGTCAGCGCGAGCCAGTGATGCGTCGCGTCGAAGCGCACCAGGTGCGCGCGCACGAGCGGCGCCGTGCCGAGATCGAACGGCTCGGCTTCGTCGGCCGTCGCGACGGCCTCCGCGCGCGCCGCGCGCTGCGCGGCCGGCAACGCTTCCAGGTCGGTCTCGCGCCACGGGCAGCGCAGCGGCGCGTGGATCGTTTGCGCGACACCGTCCTGCGCTTCGTCGAAGGTCGTGCGCAGCGCTTCATGACGTGCGATCAGCGCATCGCACGCGAGACGCAGCGCATGCACGTCGAGCGGGCCCGTCAGCGCGAGGCGCTCGGTGATGTGATACGCGTCGGGCGCGTCGATCAGCCGCGCGTGCAACCACAGCCGCGTCTGTGCAAACGAAGCCGGCACGCGCTCGCTGCGCGGCGCGCGCGGCGGAATCGGCAGCACGCGGAAGTCGATGCCGGCCGCGCCGAGCTTGTCGATGAAGACCGCGCGCTGCGCGTCGGGCAGTTGCGCGAAACGCGTCGCGAGCGCGAGCCAGTCGGGTTGAGCCTTCGTCATCCGTCGTCCTTATTGGGTTTCCAGTTCGCCGAGCAGCGCGTCGATCGCGCTCGCCGCATCGGTCTCGCCGCGCGCCGCGCAGGCCGCGTCGATCGCTTCCGCGCAGCGCGCCAGCGTGCGCGTGTCGAACAGCGTGCGCAGCGGTAGCGCAAGACCCCAGTGCAGGTTGGCCTGCGCGTGGGCCTGCGTCGCGAGCAGCGAGTGGCCGCCGAGCAGGAAGAAATCGCCGTCGCGGCCGATCGCGTCCACGTGCAGCACGCGCTGCCAGATTGCTGCGAGCGCGCGTTCGGTGTCGGTCGCGAGTTCGACGGCTTCGGCCGTGTCGCGCACCGGCGCGGGCAGCGCATGACGGTCGCACTTGCCGTTCGGCGTGACGGGCAACGCGTCGAGCTCGATCAGTTGCGACGGCACCATGTACGCCGGCAGTTGCGCGCGCAGTGCGTCGAGCAGCGCCGCGCGGTCGAGCGGGCCCGCATCGCCGCGGGCCACGTAGCCGATCAATTGCTCGTCGCGCACGATCACGACCGCATCGTTCACGCCGGGCGCCGCGCGCAGCAGCGCTTCGATCTCGCCCGGCTCGATCCGCTGGCCGCGCAGCTTCACCTGCGTGTCGACGCGGCCAAGGTAGTCGAGCGCGCCGTCGGCGCGCCGGCGCGCGAGGTCGCCGGTGCGGTACATGCGCGCGCCCGGCACGAACGGATCGGGCACGAAGCGCTCGGCGGTCAGCGCCGGGCGGCCGAGATAACCGCGCGCGAGACCGGCGCCCGCCAGGTACAGTTCGCCGGTCGCGCCGGCCGGTACCGGCTGCCACGCGGCGTCCAGCACGTGCAACTGCAGGTTCGCGATCGGATGACCGATCGGCACCGCGACCGCATTCGCGTCGTCGGGGCCGCAAGTCCAGTGCGACACGTCGATCGCGGCTTCGGTCGGTCCGTACAGGTTCACGAGCGTGGCATTCGGCAGCAGCCGCGCCATCTTCGCGACGAGTTCGGGCGCGAGCGCTTCGCCGCTCGCGACGATCAGGCGCACGCTGTCGCATTGCGCGGCGGCCGAGAAGTCGTCGAGATGAGCGGCGAACGCGGCCAGCATCGACGGCACGAAATGCAGCACCGTCACGCCGTGCGCGTGGATCGCGGCCGCGAGACGCGCCGGGTCGCGATGGTCGCCCGGCGCGGCGATCGCGAGCTTCGCGCCGATCGCCAGCGGCCACACGAATTCCCAGACCGACACGTCGAAACCGAACGGCGTCTTGTGCAGCACGACGTCGTCGCGCGTCAGCCGGTACGCGTGCTGCATCCACGCAATCCGGTTCGCGAGTGCGCCGTGCGTGTTGCCGGCGCCCTTCGGCTTGCCGGTCGAGCCGGACGTATAGATCAGGTAGGCGAGCCGTGCGTCGTCGATCGCGGCGGTGCCGCTTGCGGGCGCGCCGTCCGCTTCGTCCGCCGCATCGGCAAGCAGGTCCGCCACCGTCAGCAACTGCGTGTCGGCGCCTTCACCCAGCGCGGCCTCGACCTGCTCGCGCAGATGGGCCTGTGTGATCGCGACGGCCGGCCGCGCGTCGCGCAGCAGGTACGCGATGCGCTCGGCCGGATAATCGGGGTCGACCGGCAGGTACGCGGCGCCGGCCTTCAGCACGCCGACGAGCGCCATCACCATGTCGAACGAACGCTCGACGCACAGCGCGACCGGCGTGTCGGGCCGCACACCGCGCCGGCGCAGTGCGGCCGCGATGCGCGAGGTTGCCACGTCGAGCTCGCGATAGGTCGCACGATGCACGCCGCCATGAACGTCGGCGTATTCGAGTGCAATCGCGTCCGGCGTCGCCCGCGCCGCCTCGGCGAATTGCAGGTGCAGCGGCTGCCGTTGCGCGATCGGCCACGCATGCGCGGTGTCTTGCGCATGCGCCAGTGCGTCGCGGGTGGCGGCGTCGGCGATCGACAGCGTGCCGAGCAGCGCGTCCGGCGTACGGGCCAGTGCATCGAGCGCACATGCGAACGCACGATGCCAGGTCTCGACCTGACGCGCATCGACACGTGCGGCGTCGTAACCGTAGTCGATCGTCAGTTCGGCGCCGCTTTCGATCACGAGCGTCAGCGCGAAATCGGTTGCCTCGATGCTGCGCACGCCGCTCAATGCCAGCGCGCGCGGATCGGCGTCGCGCGCCGTGTCGTCGACCGGGTAGTTTTCGAACACGACCAGCGTATCGAACAGTGCGCCGCCCGCCCCGCGCGCCCAGCGCTGGATGTCGGCCAGCGGCGTGTGGGCATGTTCGGCGGCGGCCGCGTTCTCGCGCTGCAGCGCCTGCAGCCAGTCGGCCGCGCGTTGCTGCGGCGCCGGTGCGGTGATGACCGGCAGCGTGTTGATGAACAGACCGAGCACCGAGTCGACGTCCGCGAGCGCGTCGGGACGGCCCGCGACGGTCGCGCCGAACGCGACGGCCGGCTGGTGCGTCATCCGCTGCAGCGCGAGCGCCCAGGCGCCCTGCACCAGCGTGTTGACGGTCAGCTTCAGCGCACGCGCCGTCTGCGCGACGCGCGCCAGCGCGTGCGCATCGAGCGTCGCACGCCACGTGACCATCTCGGCCTCGGCGCGGTCGGCCGACCGGTCGGCAATCAGCGTCGGTGCATCCAGGCGGGCAAGACGCCCGGTCCAGAAACGCTCGTCGGCGTCGCGGTCGCGCGTGCCGAGCCATGCGATGAAGTCACGGTAGCGCAGCGCCGGACGACTTGCGAACGGCGACACGGCATCCGGGTCGCGATAGTCGCGCAGCACATCCGCGAGCAGGCGCGCCGTGCTCCAGCCGTCGAGCAGCACATGGTGACGCGTCCACACGACGCGCCATGCGTCGTCCGACACGCGAATCAGCGTCAGCCGCATCAGCGGCGGCTCGCGCCAGTCGAAGCCGCGCGTGCGGTCGGCCGCGAGCCAGGCGTCGAAATCGGCGTCGAGCGTGTCGCCGCGCTCGCGCCAGTCTATCTGCTCGACCGGGATCCGCGCATGGCGGTGCACGCACTGCAGCGGCGCGGCTTCGTCCGGCATCACGCTCGTGCGCAGAATGTCGTGACGCGCGATCGACGCGTCGAACGCCGCCGCGAGCCGGTCGGCGTCGAGCGCGGTCGCGGTCGCGACGAGCTGGTTCACGTAGCTCGCGTGGCCCGGTGCGAACAGCGCGTGGAACAGGATGCCCTGCTGCATCGGCGACAGCGGATACACGTCGTCGATCGCGCGCCAGTCGAGCGGCGTGCGTTCGATCGCGGCCTGCGTGAGCCCGGCGGCCTGCGCGAGCGGGAAATCGCCCGGCGTCGCGCCGGCGCCGCGATGCGCGATGCGCGACGCGCACGCGTCGACGAGTTCGCGCAGCGCCGACGCGAAGCGTTCGGCCAACGCGTCGATCGTCGCGCGCTCGAACTGCGGCGCACCGTAGACCCAGTGCACCTTGAGCGTACGCGCGCCGTCGCGGTCCGTATCGAGGTATGCGTGGATCGCGAGCGTGTTGCCGAGCGGCCCCCGCGGATCGCGCTCGACGCCGGTGCCGCCGAAGCGCGGTACGAGCGTGGCATCGCGCGGCGCGTCGAACTGGCCGAGATAGTTGAACGTGACGCGCGGGCGCGGCACGGCGGCCAGCGCCGCGCGCGTCGCCGCATCGCCGTAGTGCGCGAGCACGCCGAAGCCGAGCCCCTTGTGCGGCACGGCGCGCAGCGTGTCCTTGACCGCGCACAGCGTGTCGCGCGCGGTCGCCGCGACTGGCAGCGTCACCGGGTAATGGCTCGTCAGCCAGCCGATCGTCCGGCTCGCGTCCGCATCGTCGAACAGCGCTTCGCGGCCGTGTCCTTCCAGTTCGACGCGGCACGCAGCGGCGTCGCGCGCGCCGGCCAGCGCCAGCGCGAGCGCCGCGCCCAGCAGCTCGATCGTCTGCGTGCGATAGGCGGAATGCGCGTCGGTCAACGCGGCGCGGGTCAATGCCGCGTCGATCGTCTGCACGACGACGGCCGCATCGGCGTTCGTGGCCGTTGCGTCCGGATGATCGGGGACGACGTCGTCGCCCTGCGCCATGCCGGCCCAGTATGCGGCCTCCGCCGTGAACGGCGAGCCCGGTTCCGTCGCGGCACGCGCGAGCCGCGCGGCCCATGCGTCTGCGCGCAGGCCCGGCTGCGACAGGCGGACCGGCGTGCGTTCGCATGCGGCGCGGTAGGCCGTGTCGAGGTCGTCGAGCAGGATGCGCCACGACACGCCGTCGACGATCACGTGGTGAATCGCCAGATACAGCTGCGTCGAGCCGTCCGGCAGGCGCGCCGCGCATGCACAGGCGAGCGGCCCGCGGCCGAGGTCGAGACGGCGCTGCAGCGCGTCGAAGCGTGCGAGCCCGTCGGCTGCGTCGCGTGCGGCGACTTCGACGAACGGCAATGCGTCGTACGGCTTGGCTGCCTCGCTTGCGCGCCAGACGCCGTCCGCGCCGCGCGCGAAGCGCTGGCGGAACACGTCGTGATGCGTCAGCAGCGCGTCGAATGCGCGCGCGAATGCGTCGGCGTCGAATGCACCGCGCACGTCGAACGCAACCGACTGGTTCCAGTGGCCCGGATGCGGAACGTCGAGCGCGAAGAAGCGCTGCTGCGCGGGCGTCAGGACCGATGCGGCCACCAGCGTCGCGGCAGCGCTCGCGGGCTGGACGGCGGCGGCCGCGTCGTCGGTCTTCGCGATGCGCGCGAGTTCGGCCACCGTCGGGCCGTCGAACAATTGCTTCGGCGTGAAGCGCACGCCGCGCTTGCGGGCACGGGCGATCACCTGCAGCACGAGGATCGAATCGCCGCCGAGTTCGAAGAAATTGTCGTCGCGGCCGACCTTCGGCGCTTTCAGCACGGCCTGCCAGACGTCGGCGAGCACGGTTTCGACCGCACCGCGCGGCGCATCGCCGGACGCAACCGCAACCGGCGCGGCAGCCAGCTCGCGCAATGCCGCGCGATCGATCTTGCCGTTCGCCGTCACCGGCAGGCGAGCCAGCGCGACGAACTGCGCGGGCACCATGTAGTCGGGCAGCTTCGCGGCAAGTGCCGCGCGCACGGTGGCTTCGTCGAAGGCCGCGTCGTCGCGCATCACGACGAACGTCGCGAGCCGCAGGCGGCCGTCATGCTCGATCGCGAGCGTTTCGGCCTGCGCGACCGGCGCGGCCGCGCGCACGGCCGCACTCACCTCGCCCGGCTCGACGCGGTAGCCGCGGATCTTCACCTGGTCGTCGATACGGCCGAGGAAGGCGAGACGGCCATCCGTGCGCAGTCGCACGCGGTCGCCCGTGCGATACAGCCGCGCACCGGGCGTGAACGGATCGGGCACGAAACGCTCGGCGGTTTGCGCCGGGCGCCCGAGGTAACCGCGCGCGACGCCCGGCCCGCCCAGATACAGCTCGCCCGTCGCGCCGGCGGGCACGCAGGCGCCGAACGCG
>NZ_JAAGPK010000266.1:0-6361 GCF_017104685.1 Burkholderia sp. Tr-20355
GCGGGCCGCGCGCGAGGTCGAACGGCTCGGCCGCGTCGCGCTCGGCGAGGCGCGCGGCTTGTGCGTCGCGCGCGGCGGGCGGCTGGTCGCGCAGGTCGATATCGGCGATCGGCACCGGCAGATGCGCATGAATCCGCTGCATCACGATGCCGTCGTCGTTGTCGACGAGCGTCGTGCGCCACGCCTCATGACGCCCGATCACGTGATCGAGCGCGCGCTGCAGCGCGTCGCGCGCGAGTGCACCGTCGATCGTCCAGTGCGCGGCGATGTGATACGCGGCGCTCGCGTCACGCGTTTGCGCGAGCACCCAGAAGCGCTGCTGCGCAAGCGAGGCCGCACGGTCGACATGCGGCACGCCCGATGCCGCCGGATCGGCCGCGGCGCGACGCGCGGAAATCGCGGCCAACGGCTCGCCGGTCTCGCGTTCCGCCCGATCGACCGTCCCGGCCAGTTCGGCCAGCGCCGGATCGGCGAACAGCGTGTCGAGCCGCAGGTTCACGCGCAGGGTCGCCCGAATCGCGGCCTGCAGCTGCATCGCGGCGAGCGAATCGGCGCCCAGCGCGAAGAACCGGTCGTCACGCGACGGGATGACGTCAAGGCCCAGCAGCGTCTGCCACAGATCGGCCAGTTGTCGTTCGGTCGGCGTACGCGGCGTATCGCCCGCACCTTGCGTCGTGTCGCGCGCGGCGGCAATCCGTTCGCGCAGCGCGGCACGGTCGATCTTGCCGTTCAACGTATACGGCAACGCATCGACCCGCACGAAGCGGTGCGGTTGCCACGCGGCCGGCAATTGCGCGGCCACGTGCGCTTTCAGCGCCGCATCGTCGGCCGCCGCGCGCAGCGCGACGCACGCGATCAGCCGCGTCGGTCCGTTGCCGGTTTCGGCGACCACGGCCGCGTCGGCCACGGCCGGGTGCGAGCGCAGGCACGCGGCGATTTCCGCCGGCTCCACGCGCACGCCGCGCACCTGGACCTGATCGTCGAGGCGGCCGAGATAATCGAATGCGCCGTCGTCGCGCAGCCGCGCGAGGTCACCGGTGCGGTAGACGCGCGCGCCGGGTTCACCCTGCGCATCGGGAATGAAACGTTCGGCCGTCAAGGCCGGGCGACCGTGATAACCGCGGGCGACGCAGACGCCGCCGAGCAGCAGCTCGCCCACGCCATCGGCCACGGCGCCGTCGACGCGCGCGACGCGCGGGCCGATCACGCGGCCGATCGGCAGCGATGCATACGCGTCGTCGGCCGCCAGCACGGGCGTCTCGCCCGGCTCGACCGGCCACAGCATCGGCGAGATCACGGCCTCGGTCGGCCCGTAGCCGTTGATCAGTCGTACCGACGGAAATGTGCCGCGTACGAACTCGAATGCCTGTTGCGGCAACGCTTCACCGCCGAACGCGAGCACGCGCAGCGCCGGCGGCACGCCGTCGCGCGCGGCGACGGCCGCGAATTCGCGCAGGTAGGCAGGCGGGAACGCGGCGACGTTGACCGACTCGCGCACGAGCAGCGCATGCGCGGCGTCCGGCGCGAACGGCTGCGGCGGCGCCACGACGATGCCGGCGCCGACGGCGAGCGGCGCGAGCCAGCATTCGTGCGCGGCGTCGAAATTGACCGATGCGAAATGCAGCAGGCGGTCGCCGGCCTCGATCGGCAGCGCGGCCGCGAGCGCGGCGCAATGCGCGGCGAGCGGTCCGTGCTCGACGACGACCGCCTTCGGCGTGCCGGTCGAGCCCGACGTATAGATCATGTAGGCGGCCGAACGCGGGTGAACCGGCACGGCTTCGTCGCCGGCGACGAGATCCTGCTCGCCCGATGCCGCCGCCGGATCAAACGCATGTTCGAACGGCGTGCCGAGCGCCGCGCGGCCGGCCGCGTCGACGATGCCGTGCCGCAGTTGCGCATCCTGGACGATCCAGTCGAGGCGCGCGGCGGGATGGCGCGGATCGAGCGGCACGAACACGCCGCCCGCCTTCAGCACGGCCAGCAGCGCGACGAACAGTTCGCACGAACGCTCGACGCAGACGCCGACCCGCACTTCCGCGCCGACACCGGCCGCGCGCAGTTGCCGGGCCAGGTACGCCGCCCGCGCGTCGAGCGCGCCGCGCGACAGGCGCAGGTCATTCTGGAAAGGAACCGCGATCGCGGGTGCGTCGGGCGCGATGCGCGCCAGTTCGCGGATTCGGTGATGCAGCGCAGTCGGGAAACTCGTCATGTGCGTGAAGTCCTTCGGTCCGGCCGCTTCGGCCAAGTCTCGGGGCCGCTTGGGGCGGCTTCACTGGTGTGACGAACGACGCGGCCGATTTTTTACCGTTTTGCACGCAAAGTGCGTGCGGCCGCATTTTTTTGACGGTGCCGCTAAATATTTGCGTGCCCCGTTCGTCTATCAGGGAGGAAGCCGGAACGGGGCCCCGCCTCGCCCGCCGCTTTCGCGTCAGATTCACCGTTTCCGCGTTTTTGCCTGCCTTCCCTTTACCGACGTTGCCGATGACAGCCGCCCACGAGCCTTCCTCCCCGCCGTCCCTCGACGCCTCTCCGGGCCGCCCCGCGGCGCGCCTGATCCTTGCGCTGCTGCGCGAAAGCCGCGTGTCGCTCACGCTTGCGCTCACTGCGTGCGTCCTGAATGGTGTCGCGAGCGTGCTGCTCGTCGCGACGCTGAACCGCGCGCTCTCTCAACCGGGCGCGGCCGATGCATCGCTCGCGTGGCGCTTCGCCCTGTGCGCGGTGATCGCGCTCGTCACGCGGATCGTGTCGGGCACGCTGTTCGCCCGCCTGTCGCAGGACACGATGGCGCGGTTGCGCGTCCATCTCGCGCGACGCGTCGGCGCCGCCGAATTGCGCGACATCGAGCGGATCGGCGCGGCGCCCGTGCAGTCGGTGCTGACCGACGACGCGACCAACGTGTCGATGCTGTTCTTCGCGCTGCCGAACCTGGTCATGCACGGTTCGATCGTGTTCGGCTGCCTCGGTTATCTCGCCTGGCTGTCGTGGCCCGTGTGCCTGCTGGCGCTGGCCGCGATCATCGCAGGCTCGCTCGGCTATCACACCGGCGACCGCCGCGCGATCGCGTCGCTCGAGGCGGCCGGCCACGCGCAGGACCGCCTGTTCGGCTATCTGGGCTCGCTGTTCTCCGGCGCGAAGGAACTGAAGCTGCACGACGCGCGTGCCCGCCAGTTCGTCGACGGCCAGCTCGGCGCCGCGATCGGCGAAGTGCGCGACCACCGCCGCCGCGCGTTCAGCGCATACGCGGTCGGGGTCGGCTGGATCATCTTCCTGTTCTACGTGTTCCTCGGCGTCGCGTCGTTCTGGCCACAGCTCGGCGTGCATGCCGACCCGGCCGCCGCCGCCGGCTACGTCGTCGTGTTCCTGTTCATGCTCGTGCCGCTCGACGGTCTGCTGAACAACCTGCCGACCGTCAACGCCGCGCGCGTGTCGCTCACGCGGATCGAAGGCGTGATGGCCGAATTCGGCGCGCTGCGCACGGTGCCGCCCGCCGCCGACGCACCCGACGTGCCGCCGGCCGGCGCCGTCACGCTGCGCGGCGTCACGCATGCGTACTTCCACGAACGCGACGAACGGATGTTCAGCATCGGGCCGATCGACCTGACGATCAAGCCGGGCGAACTCGTGTTCATCGTCGGCGGCAACGGCAGCGGCAAGACGACGCTCGCGAAGGTGCTGACGGGGCTCTACGAACCGGAGGAAGGCACGATCGAGGTCGACGGCCGCACGATCGGCTGGCGCGAGCGCGCCGCGTACCGGCAGCGCTTCAGCGCGGTATTCAACGACTTCCACCTGTTCGACGCGCTGCTCGGCATCGTCGATCCCGACGATCCGTCGCGCGCACAGGCCGACGCACGGGCGAACGCGCTCGTCGCGAAGCTCGCGCTCGACCACAAGGTGAAGGTGGTCGACGGCGCGTTCTCGACGCGCGCGCTGTCGACCGGTCAGCGCAAGCGGCTCGCGCTCGTCGTCGCCTATCTGGAAGACCGGCCGTTCTACCTGTTCGACGAATGGGCGGCCGACCAGGACCCGTCGTTCAAGGCCGTGTTCTACGAGCAGCTGCTGCCCGAGCTGCGCGCGCGCGGCAAGGCCGTGATCGTGATCACGCACGACGACCGCTACTTCGATCTCGCCGACCGGCTGCTGAAGCTCGACAACGGGCGCATCGTCAGCGACACGATGCCGGCGCGCTCGCGTGCGCAGGATGGTGTCGATGCACTGAGCGCCTGAGCGACGGGCGACAAAAAAATCGCCGACGCGCTGCCATGGCAGTGCGTCGGCGATTTGCATTTCGGAAGCGAATCGTGCCGGCGGGCAATTCACTGATCGCGCCGATCGCGACACCCTGCCCGTCAGCTCTTGCGCACGGCCGGCAGCGTCAGCATCGTATCGGTCATCACGTCGGCCAGCTTCAGCGCCGACATCGGTCCGCCGAACCCCCAGATGTTGCGTTCGATCAGCGCGATCCGGCGCGCCTTCATCGCGGGCACGAAGCGCCACACCGGCGAATCGAGTTTCGCGGACAGCGGCACGTCCATCCCCGATGCGGTGACGAACATCACGGCCAGGTCGCGCTGACGAAGCAGATCGGCCGACGTCACGTACAGCGTGCCTTCCCGCGTCGGCTTGCGCGGCCACGGATCGAACCCGAGCGCACGCGCGAGGCCCGCCGACGTGCTGTTGCCCGTGTAGGCCCAGTAACGATCGGGCAAGCCGAGATCCTGCAGCAGCGCGACGCGCTCGCCCGTGCGGCCCGCGGCCGCGAGCCGCGCCGCATTGCGCGCGATGCCGGCGTCGAGCTGCGCATCGACCGCCTGCGCACGCGCGTCGCGCCCCGTCACCGCGCCGATCGTCCGGAAGATCTGCCGCATCCAGTCGAGCTGCGTGACCGGTACGCCGCCGTCGGATACGTTCGGGCTGAACTGGAACAGGATCGTCGGCGCGATCCGGTCGAGCGCGTCGAAGATCGGCGCGTGGCGGAAGCCGACGCCGATGATCAGGTCGGGCTTGACCGCCGCGATCGCCTCGAGCCCCGGCTCCTGCCGCGAGCCGATGTCGGTCACGTGCGCGAGCCGCTCGCTCCGGTAGCCGAGCCAGCCCGGATAAAACGCGGTATCGGCCATCCCGACCGGCACGAGGTCGAGCGCGATCACGCTTTCCGCGAACATGAAGTCGAGTGCGACCACGCGCTGCGGCCGCACCGGCATCTTCGCGCTCGCCTGCGACACGACGGGGTTGCCGGCGAGCGACGCGGTGCCCTGCGTGCCGCGCGCGCCGTCGGCAACGGAAGCCGCGGCAGCCGAGGCGGAAAACGCGCCGCAACACGCGGCGCCGAGTGCCGCCGCGAGTGCGCCGAGCGCATGCCGGCGGCCGGCGTGCGTCACCGGATCGCGTCCTGCTCGGCCAGCGCCGCGTCGTCCATCGTCAGTAGCAGGGGGCAGCTTCCACACAGTTGCGTTTCTCCAGGAATTTCGTAGCGCAGGCAGCACACGCGGCGCGCGCGAAACGGCGTCGGCAGCAGTGCCGAGCGCGGCACGGCGTCGCGCACGGGCATCCGCAGCGGATTCGGTTCGCCGCGCACGCAGGTCGAGCCGAACAGCCAGTCCGCATCGCGGACGGGGTCGGCCGCGCACGGCAGCGAACGATACGTATCGAGCAGATAGTCGAGCAGGTTGCCCGCGTTGCTCCACAGCACGCGCGGCGTGACGCGGCCCATCGCCGCGAGCAGGTCGATCACCGCGCCGAGATGCGCGAGGAGCCCTGCATAGCGCGGCGCGGGATCGTCGCACGGCGCGCCGAGCGCGTCCGGCGCGAAATACAGCGCGGCCGGCATCCCGTCGTCGAGCGCGACGAACGTGCGCGCCGGGTTCATGTCGAGCGGCCGGCCGAGCGTCAACGCGGCGACGACACCGGCCGGCGCCGCGCGACCGAAATAGTATTTGCTCCATTGCGACATCAGCGCGCGCGCATGCCGCGCGGGATCGCCGCCGTAGTGGCCGACCATCGCGTCGAGCACGATGTCGCGATGCGCGGGCAATTCGGTGACGGGCACGACGATGCGGCCCGGCGCGTGCGCGTCGTCGGGCATGCCGAGCCAGACGACATCGAGAGGTTCGGCGAACGGTTGCGGCGCGAACGCCGAAAAGCGCGTGGCGCGCGTCTCGTCGAGCACCGGCGTCATCGCCCCGCGCGCCGGGCGCGGCGCCCCTCGAGGATCAGCAGCCCGAGCAGATACGGTGCGCCGATCAGCGCGGTCAGCACGCCTGCCGGCACTTCGCGCGGCGCGACGACCGTGCGCGCGGCCAGATCCGCGACACCGAGGATCAGCGCGCCGCACGCGGCCGCGAGCCACAGCCGCGTGCGA
>NZ_JAAGPK010000267.1:0-6204 GCF_017104685.1 Burkholderia sp. Tr-20355
CCGGAACGGATCGCGCACGCGGTGGCGTCGACGGGCGTGGCGCTCGTCGGCGGCGGCAAGCAGGGCGTGATGGAGGCCGCCGCGCGCGGCGCGCATGCGGCGGGCGGCTGCGCGATCGGGCTGTTGCCCGAGGACGATGCGACGCTGGCGAATCCCTACCTGAGCGTCGCGCTACCGACCGGGCTCGGCATCACGCGCAATGCGCTGGTCGCGCGTGCGTCGCTGTGCCTGATCGCAGTCGGCGGCGGGCTCGGCACGCTGTCCGAAATCGCGCTCGGGTTGCAGTGGGGCAAGCCGGTATTCACGATCTGCGGTGCGCCGCAGGTAGCGGGCGTCGAGTGCTTCGACGAAGCGGACGCGCTCGTCGCGCGCGTCGCGCAGTGGCTGGCGGATTCGGCGTAGCGCCGATGGGGCGCCGGGCACGGGCTTGAAATGACGGGCGCCGCCCGTCATATTGGCTGCGCATCACCCGTTCAACGACGCACCGAGAGGATCGTTCATGCGCCTTCTGCTTGCCCTGCTGCTGCCGTGGTTCCAGTTTTTCACGATCGGCCGCCCGATCGCCGGGATCATCTGCCTGGTCCTGCAAATCACGATCATCGGCTGGCTGCCGGCCGCGATCTGGTCGGTGTATGCGTTGAGCCAGTACAAGACCGACCGCAAGATCGACGCGGCGTTGCGCGAGCGGCGGTGACGCGGGCATCGCCGTCCGTTACCGCGGCGGCGGGCCGTCCAGTTCCTCGGCTCGCGCGAACAGCCAGTCGACGAACGTGCGCAGCGCCGGATCGCCGTCGTTGCGATACAGGCAATGAAACGGCGGCCCTTCCAGGTGCACTTCCGGAAACAGGGCAACCAGCCGGCCGCTCGCGAGCGCGTCGCGCACCACGGCGCGTGGCGCGAGGCACACGCCGAGCCCGCTCGCGGCCGCCTGGATCAACAGGAAGAACTCGCGATAGAACGGCCCGCGCAGCGTTTCGGTGACGTCCGTGCCGGCCTGGTGGAACCAGTATTGCCACGCTTGCGGCAGCCCGGCGTAGTGGAGCAGCGGCGCGTTGCGCAGGTCCGCCGGCACGCGCGCCCGTTCGAGCACCGGATGGCCGGGCGCACACACGGGGAGCGCGACGTTCGCGAGCAGCGGGCGCGACACGAAGCCCTTGCGGCGGAGCTCCGGCGTGTACCGGCGGATCACGATGTCGCACGTTTCGTCGATCTGGTCGCGCTCGGCATCGGCGTTCGTGACGAGTTGTACGTCGATATCGGGATGCGCGGCCTGGAACGCGGCCAGTTGCGTCAGCAACCATCCATGCGCGAACGACACCGAGGCATTGACCCGGATCGCATGGCCGCCGACGGGCTCGAACATCTGCCCGGTCGCCTGCGCGAGCCGGCCGAGGCAGCTCGCGACGTCGACGAGGTAATGCCGCGCGCGCGGCGTGAGCCGCAGCGAACGCCCGTCGCGTTCGAACAGCTTCTGTCCGAAGAACGATTCGAGCACGCGGATCTGCTGCGCGATCGCGCTCTGGGTCACGTTCAGTTCCTCGGCGGCGAGGGTGAGGCTCTGCAGGCGGCCGGCGGCTTCGAAGCTGCGCAGCGCGTTCAGGGGCGGCAATCGGCGCATCGTGAGATCGCGAAGAAAAGCTACACAGTGAGTCTGAAAATGTCGTTTGTCGCGGCTGTGGCGCGTCCCTAAGATGACGCCGACAGGAGAAAACCGCGATGACGATCATAGCGCCCCCCGATTGCCGATCAACAGGAATTCGCCGCGGCATTCTTGACCGCCGCACGGCGCGGTGCGCGATGCGCCGCGTGGCAGCGGTGCCGCCGGTGCGCGGTCGCGGTGTGCTGGCGCTTGCCTGCGCCGGGCTGCTGGCGCTTGCCTGCGCCGGGCTGCTGGCGATGCTGGCCGGGTGCGCGGCGAAGCCGCAAAACGAACGTCAGATCGGCAGCGGCGGATCGTTGGTGCGCTACAGCGCCAGCCAGACCGAAGTCGACCTGACGGACAGCGAACAGCAGACGCTGCGCATGATGAGCGATCGTCGTTATGCGGGGGCGACGCAGGCGCGCACGCTCGACGCGGCGGCGGCCGTGCTGCGCGCGCAGGGCTATGCGCCGGTGACGGTCGATCGCGATATGGGGCTGATCGAAGGCGGCCGCAGCGACACGCTGGTTCCGAAGTGGCGGCAACTGCTGCGCGGCGCGCTGAAGGCGAGGATCGGCGGCTTGCCGGCCAAACCGGATCACGAGCGCGTGGCCGCCGTCGTCGCGGTTCGCGTGACGCCGGCGCGCGACGCGATCGTGCGCGCGCGTTTCGACCGCACGGTATGGGACAGCAACGGCGATTCGCGGATGAAGACCGTCGTCGAGCCCGATTACTACCGGGCCTTCTTCAGCGCAATGGACAAGGCGATGTGCACGATGTCGTGCGAGCGGTGACCGGCTCGAAGCCGCGACCGCCAACGACAACGAAAAAACGGCCGCCCCGACCGTCGTTCGACCGGGGCGGCCGCCTGGCTTACTTCACGGCGAACAGCGTCAGGTTCATGAAGATCTTGAACGCATAACCGAGCGTGACGGCGCCGATCACGCCGCCCGCCCACAGCACGACGAACCACATCCAGCCGCGCATCCGCGGCCGTGGCGCCTCGGGCGGGCGATCGGCGGAGTCAGTGGTGGTAGTAATGCTGGTCTTCATGGCGCACCTTGCCTCGGAATACCCAGTAACCCATCGTTGTGTAGGCGATGATGATCGGGAGGATAACCGCTGCGCCGACCAGCGTGAAGGTCTGGCTCGAACGCGGCGCCGCCGCTTCCCAGATCGTCATCGTCTGAGGAATCGCATACGGGAACAGCGTGACGAGCAGGCCGACATAGCCGAGCAGCACCAGCGCCAGCGCGAGCACGAACGGCGTCATGTCGTGCCGGTCGCGTACCGCGCGGCGCATCCACACCGCGCACCCGGCGACCAGGAACGGCACCGGCAGCAGGCGCCAGAACAGCCCCGAGTCGAACCAGCGCTGCGCGATGGCCGGATCCTGCAGCGGCGTCCACAGGCTGACGACCGCGATGAAGCCGAGCAGCACGACGGTCAGCGGCCACACGACGCGATGCAGGCGGCGCTGCAGGTCGCCTTCGGTCTTCGCGACGAGCCAGCAGCAGCCGAGCAGCGCATAGGTGACGATCAGGCCGAGGCCCGTCAGCAGGCTGAACGGCGTGAGCCAGTCGAACGCGTCGCCGGCGAACACGCCGTCCTTCACGTTGATGCCCTGCAGGAACGCGCCGAGCGCGATGCCCTGGAACAGCGTCGCGCCGGCCGAGCCGCCGATGAACGCGAGATCCCACAGCTGCTTCGTGCGGCGCGCCTTCGCGCGGATCTCGAACGACACGCCGCGAAAGATCAGGCACACCAGCATGAAGATCAGCGGCAGGTACAGCGCGGACAACACGGTCGAATAGACGATCGGGAACACCGCGAACAGCCCCGCGCCGCCGAGCACGAGCCACGTCTCGTTGCCGTCCCATACGGGGGCGACCGTGTTCATCATCAGGTCGCGTTCCTTCTCGTCCGGGAAGAACGGGAAGACGATGCCGATGCCGAGGTCGAAGCCGTCGAGCACGACGTACATGAAGAGCCCCAATGCGATGATCGCGGCCCAGATTACGGTGACGTCCATTGATTTTCTCGTATGCGGATGGGGTGGGCTCAGACGGTCTCGATCAGCTCGTCGACGGCCGACATCGGGCGGCGCGCGGTGTGATCGGGGCGCGTGTCGGGCGTGTCGTCGTGCTTCGCGTCGGGCAGCGCGGGGCCGGCCTTCATCAGCTTGAGCATGTAGTACACGCCGGTGCCGAACACGAGGAAGTACACGATCACGAACGTCATCATCGACAGGCTGACCTGCTGCACCGACAGCGGCGACACGGCCTGCGCGGTACGCATCACGCCGTACACGACCCACGGCTGGCGGCCCGCTTCGGTCGTCACCCAGCCCGCGAGCAGCGACACGAAACCGGTCGGGCCCATCACGAGCGCGAAGCGCTGGAACCCCTTCGATTCATACAGGCGGCCGCGGCGGCGCAGGAGCCAAGCGAGCGCCGCGAGGCCGATCATCGCGAAGCCGAGGCCGACCATGATCCGGAAGCTCCAGAACACGACCGTCGAGTTCGGGCGGTCTTCCGGCGGGAACTCCTTCAGCCCGCGGATTTCGCCGTCCCAGCTGTGCGTGAGGATCAGGCTGCCGAGGTGCGGCACCTGCACCGCGTAGCGCGTCGTTTCCGCCTTCATGTCCGGGATGCCGAACAGGTTGAGCGCCGTGCCGCCCTTTTCGGTTTCCCACAGCCCTTCGATCGCGGCGATCTTCGCGGGCTGGTGCTTCAGCGTGTTGATGCCGTGCTGGTCGCCGATCACGGCCTGCAGCGGCGCGAGCACGAGCAGCAGCCACAGCGCCATCGAGAACATCTTCTTCACGCCCTTGTCGCGGCGCCCCTTCAGCAGGTGCCACGCGCCCGTCGCGGCCACCACCAGCGCCGCGACGATGAACGCGGCGATCGCCATGTGGAACAGGCGGTACGGGAACGACGGATTGAAGATGATCGCGAACCAGTCGGTCGGCACGACGCGGCCGTCGACGATCTCGAAGCCCTGCGGCGTCTGCATCCAGCTGTTCGACGCGAGGATCCAGAACGTCGAGATCAGCGTGCCGATCGCGACCATCAGCGTCGCGCCGAAGTGCGCGCGCGGGCTCACGCGGTTCCAGCCGAACAGCATGATGCCGAGGAAGCCGGCTTCCAGGAAGAACGCGGTCATGACCTCGTACATCAGCAGCGGCCCGGTGACGGCGCCGGCGAAGCTCGAGAAGCCCGACCAGTTCGTGCCGAACTGGTAGCTCATCACGACGCCGGAGACGACGCCCATCCCGAACGCGACCGCGAAGATCTTCGACCAGAACAGACAGAGGGTCTTGTAGTACTGCTTGCCGGTCTTGAGCCAGCGGTATTCGAGCACGGCGATGAAGCTGGCGAGGCCGATGCTCAGTGCCGGAAAGACGATGTGAAAGGAGACGGTGAACGCGAATTGCAGGCGGGCCAGATCGAGGGCCGAAAGTGCGGTGTCCATACCAGATGACCGAAGCTGACGATACCCGCCGGCGGGTGCCGGCGGACCCCGGCGGACAGGCGTCGGGGTTGGCTGGAGTATGCGTCGCGATGTTGCACCGCGAAATGCGCCAACTCGTCGCAGATGTCCAGCCCGCCGCGCGCGATGTCGGGATAAATCGTTGATTCGTATCAAGAAGCCTGTTCGCGGCGCGCACGACCATGGCGTGGCGGTCTGACGCACGTGCGTCAATATGGCGCGCCGCGTCATCGGAACGGTTTCGATCGTCCGGAAACGGCGCGACGGGCAGCCCGTGCGCGGCGCGCGAGGCAGCCGATCCGTTTCGGCGCGTTAGCGCGTAATGCACGCGGCCGTGGCGGCGGGCCGTCGCCGGGAGCGGCTGTCACACGGGTAACGCCGCGCAACATAGGCGCGACCGGCCGTAATGGATGCCGGATCGCGCGCGGCGTAGCGTTTCGGGTGTCGGGTTCGTATCGGCGAACCGGCCTGCTGGAGAACGTGACGTGAATGGATTGAAGCTCGCGCTGGGCGCGGCAGCCGCGGTGGCGTTCGCGACGGGCGGCGTGGCGCATGCCGCCCGGGTCGGGGTCTATGTCGGCCCCGGCTTCGGCTACCCGTATTACTACCCTGTCGTCCCCGCGCCTTACTACTACCCGCCGCCCGTCGTCGCGGTACCGGTCGATCCGCCGCCGCCGCCCGAATATGTCGAGAAGGGCCAGCCGCAGGACAACGGCGACGCGAACCTCTGGTATTACTGCGACGCGTCGAAGCACTACTACCCGTATGTGAAGACCTGCAAGTCGGGCTGGCGATCGGTGCCGGCGCGGCCGCAGTGACGGAGGCGCGACGATGACATCCGCATTTCGATTCTTGCGCGTGCCGGCCGCGCTGGCGCTGGCCGGCTGCCTCGGCGCCTGCGCGTACCTGCCGACCGGGCCGAGCGTGATGGCGCTGCCGGGCACCGGCAAGTCGTTCGACCAGTTCCGCGCCGATGACGGCAGTTGCCGCCAGTACGCGTTCGGGCAATCGGGCGGCGTGAGCGCCGGGCAGGCGTCGACCGCCAGCGCGGTCGGCAGCGCCGCCGTCGGCAC